>CAITLX010000477.1 GCA_903893335.1 uncultured delta proteobacterium
GTCCTCGAGCGTGACCCGGACGTGCCCCTGCGGAGGCGTGAACTTCGTCGCGTTCGACAGCAGGTTGACGAAGACGCGCTCGAGCCGCTCCAGATCGCAGTGGACCATCGCGCGCTCGGTGCCCGAGGCGAACGTCAGCTCGATCGCCTTGCGCTGCGCGAGCGGCATCACCTGCCCGAGCAGCCCCTCGCAGTAGGGCACGAGATCGTGCTCGGCGACGCGCAGCCGGAGCCGCGACTCCTCGAGCCGCGAGAGGTCGAGCAAGTCGCGCAGGAGCTTGAGCAGCTTGACGCCGCTTCGGTACATCGACCGCAGCGTCTGGCGCTGCCGCTCGTCGATCTCGAGCGTCGGGTCGTCGACCATCAGCTCGAGCGGCGCGAGGATCATCGTGAGCGGCGTCTGCAGCTCGTGCGTGACGTTCGCGAAGAACTGCGTCTTGAACTGATCGAGCTGCTTCAGCTTGTCGTGCGCCCGCTCGAGGTTGGCCTTCGTCCGCTCGATGACGAGCTGGGCGGCGACCTGCTCGCGCTGCGCGCCGTACAGCACCACCTGCCCGATCGTGATGACGGTGGCGGTCGAGACGAGGAACGCGAGGTTGAGCGTGACCGAGAGCGGCGCGCCGACGTGGTTGGTCGCCGCGTTGACGACGATGAACGTCGTCACGATCGAGCCGTGCGTGACGAGCGCGACCTCGGCGGGCCAGACGAAGAGCAGCCCGGTCGCGACGATGATGAGCGACAGCCCCGCGTAGTACGGGGAGGCCAGCCCCCCGAGGAACACGGTCATGAGGCTCACGCCGCCCGCCCCGAGGATGAGGTAGCCCGACGCGATGACGTTGGCGTGCCGCGCGAAGAAGGGCGTGGGCAGCACGCGGAACAGCGCCACGGCGAGCAGCGTGACGACCAGGCGCGTCGAGTAGAGCAGCCAGAGCCAGTCGCGCGGCGCGACGAGGTAGTCGAGCACGCCGAACAGCGGGTACAGCGTGACCGCGATCCAGAGCAGCGAGCGCGTCCCGCGCCGGTTGCGGTCGAGCAGCCACGCGCTCCATCGGGCCTCGAGCAGCTCGGCGGGGACGAAGTCCTTCATCGCTATTCGCGCGTGAGCACGACGAACGGGTTGATGCCCGTCGGCTCGTCCTGGATGTGCACGCGCGCGTCAGGCGCCGCGAGCCGCGCCATGTCCATCATCTCGGCGCGCGTGCGGTAGATGAGGAACCAGTCGAGGTGCATCTCCATGAACCAGCGGTTGGGGCTGGTCGGCACCATGTTGCCGACCCAGAGCGCGCCGCGCGGGGCGAGGTACGCGGCGAGGTTGCGCGTGAGCGTCACCGCCGTCGGCATCTCGAGGTAGTCGAACAGGCCCGCCGAGAAGATCATGTCGAACAGGCCGTGCGCCTGGAAGATCGCCGGGTCGCGCAGCAGTCGCTTGATCGAGTCGTGCAGGTAGACGATGCGCACGTCGTCGCCCCACGCCGCGCGGCGCATGCGCTTGAGGCGGCTGTACGCATACGTGAGCGCTCCCTTGTCCTGGTCGAACAGGTAGATCTCGATGGGAGCAGGGAGCGTCTCGCGCTCGCGCAGAAGCTCGTACACCTCCTGCGCGGGGCCGGCGGCGATCGAGAGCACGCGCAGCGGCTCGCCGGTGCCCGCCCGGGCGTCGAGCAGCTCGCCGAGCCGGCGCTTGACCATGTCCTTGCGGTAGCGCACCGCCTGGCCGGGCCGCGTGAAGAGGATGGCCAGGTTCATCGCCTTCGCGAAGAGCGAAGTGCCGGCGAACTGGTTCTCGTACATGTACTTCATCACCTCGTAGTCGCCCGGGTAGCCCAGCGGCTTGTACAGGGCGCGCTGCATCGAGGGCGCTTGGAGGAGGTAGGGCTGGATCAGCCGGTGCGAGTACTCCTTGAGGGCGCGCAGCGCCTCGGGCGAGGCGAGCCGCGCGGCGCGGTCGATCTCCTCGGAGTAGCGGACGAACTCGTCGACGAACTCGCGCTGGATGCGCTCGACGAGCGCCGCGCGGGCCGGCGAGTCGGCGTCGTCGATGACGGCCGCCGGCAGCGACGCCTCCATCGCCGCGAGCTGCTTGGTCGCGTCCTCGAAGAAGACGCGCAGCTCGCCGACGAGCCCCTTGAAGCGGTCGTGCCCCTCGACCTGCCAGGGCAGCCCCTTGAGGCCGAGCCCGGTCGCGCCCTGCCCCATCCACGACTTCACGTCGCGCAGCAGCAGCACGTCGTCCACGTTCATCAGCGAGTCGATGAACGAGACGCCCACGATCTGCTTGCCGTCGATCGCTCGGATCGACCCGACGCGCGCGGCGCCGCGGTAGGCCTCGTGGTCGTCGAAGGTCACCGTCACGTTCTCGAGGATGGCGCCGAGGTCGGCCACCGTGTCGTCGGGCCACTCGACCGCGACGCCGTTCTGCGAGACGTCGCGCAGGTTGCAGGTCTGCACGTCGCCGCCGGGCAGGGTGATGCGCACGACCGGGCGCACCGGGCCGAGCTCGCTCTGCGCGTAGCGCTGCGGGCGGAAGAAGACCTCGCGCCCCTGGCCGCCGTCGAGGGTCTCGTAGCGCCGACCGCGGATCTCCGGCGGCGACGAGCTGGACCCCTCGGCGAGGGGCGGCGCCGAGCTCGATCCGCTGGCGATCGGCGGCACCGACTCGGGGCCTCGCGCGGGCGCGACGCCGCTCACGGGGCGCACGGTGTTGATCTCGTCGCCGGGAACATCACGCTGTGTCACAGGCAGTCTCCTCGAGCGGGCGGCGCGGAGCGCGCACGCGGTCGGGAAAAATCGTACGTGGGGCGTTCGCGGGCGGCCAAGTAACGGTCGAACCTCGCGAAGCGAATCGCGGGGCGCGCGCGCGACGCGGTAGTCTCGGGGCTTCGATGCTCCCCTCCCCTTCGTCCCGCGTCGCTCTCGGACTCGCCCTCACCCCGGTGCTCGTGGCAGCGGCGGGGCCCCTCGCGCCCCGCGTCGCCCTCGCCGAGGGCACCGCGTACGCGCTCGCGTTCGTCTGCGCGGTGACGGTCACGGCGCTCGGGGTCGCGCTCGCCGCGAGCGGCGACGTGTCGGGGCGCGTGCAGGGCGCGCTGGTCGCCGCCGCCACCGCGACGCTCGGGGCGCTCGGGGTCGTCGGCGTCCGCGGGCTCGGCGGCGCGCTCGCGGTCGAC
>CAITLX010000478.1 GCA_903893335.1 uncultured delta proteobacterium
GGCCGCGCCCCGCCACCCCATGGCCCCCAAGGAGGGCGCGCCGCCCTCCTTGGGAATCCTCCTCGCGCAGAACCGCGTGCACGCACGCTGGCGTTCGACCCGCCACCCGAGATCACCCGGAAGCGGGCGCTGCCTGGTGCCCGCGAGTCGCCCGGGGACCCTGGCGGTCGTCCATGGCGGCATGGGGCCAATGAAACGGGCCGGCAGCGGATGCCCCGTGGCGGGACGAACGAGCTACCGGCAGGGGAGAGACAGAGGAGAGGCGTGGATCGCAGGGAACGACGGCGGGGCGGGCGAGCTGTCGGCAGGGACGGGACAGAGGAGAGGGGTGGATGGCAGGGGGCGACGGCGGGGCGGGCGAGAGAGTGGCTCGTGATTGCGGTGTGCAGGGCTCGCAGCGACCGCTACAGCAGGTCGGACGTGAACGAGAAGCCCACCAGGACGTAGGGCACCGCGCCCTGGCGGCTCGGGTGGTCCAGGTACCACCCGGTGATCGCGAGGAGCGTCGGCTTGCTGAAGGTGGTGTACTCGCGGGTGTCGAAGGACCAGGCTGCGAGCGGGCCGATGCGCATGTGGCTGTTGCCGTGGAAGCCAGCGGGCTCGCCTGCGGCGGCGTAGTCGGCCGAAGCGTAGCGCGGCCACACGCCGGAGAAGCGAGCCCCGAGCGCCAGCGGCCCGGAGAGGTAGAGGAGGTCGGTGTCGTTGGTGACCACCCAGCCATTGCCGGGGACGAGCGTGTCGAGCGTCGCGTCGTAGAACGTGGTCGCCCCGGCGCGCAGCTTCACGCGCCAGTACTCGAATGCGAACTTCGACCGCAGCACGACCGAGCCCACCTTCATCTGAAGCGTCGGCTCGAAGGCGATTCGCTGGCCCCACGTACTGTAGGCGAAGTCCTTGCCATCCTTGCGCGCTGCGTCCGAGAAGTCCGCGCGCGGGT
Organism: uncultured delta proteobacterium; assembly: GCA_903893335.1. GTDB lineage: Bacteria > Myxococcota_A > Polyangia > Polyangiales > Polyangiaceae > CAITLX01. The sequence goes on from CAITLX010000478.1 coordinate 938, forward strand.
CGGGCGACGACTGCAAGTAGCCCTGCGTGCCGAAGTAGCGCACGTATTCGTAGGCGACGCGCAGGTTGAGCACGGCGACCGGCTGCAGCTCCACGACGGGACCGGCCTTGAGGTAGGCGGGGTTGAGCTTGATGCTCGCAGCCCCGCTGGCGAAGGTGTCGCGCAGCAAGCGCGACTCGCTGTGGGCGAGGCGTCGCTGAAACACGAGGCGGTTCTGTGTCTCGAGCCCGAGCGGATTGTACCGAACGATGCTCAGGCTGGCGAGGTAGAGGCGGTGATCGGGGATGGGAGTCGGCGCGGGCAAGCGGGTGGCCTCCGCCGGATGCGTTGCCTGCCGCACCTCGGCGGTCGTCGGTTCGATTGCATCGCCATGCGCAGGGTCGGCGCTGGCGACCGTCGACGTCGCGAGCGCCGCGAGCGCGAGGATTGCCGCCCACGCGCGACGGCGCACCCGCTTCCGCGAACCCGCTCCGCAGCTTGGCGTCGTGCAAGCGTCACATCGCATGGCCATCTCCTGAAGCGTCGGACATCGACGACGGTGCCATGCGCGACCCCGACCCCGCGTCGACGTCTCGAGACTACGCGCATCGCGGCGAGGCGGGGAAACAAGCTGTGAGAGCGCGGCAGGTCCGTGTCGCCGGCCTGTGCGACCGTAGGGGTCCA
>CAITLX010000479.1 GCA_903893335.1 uncultured delta proteobacterium
CACGACGCGATCGCCAACGGCCCCGGCTCCTGCCCCCCGCCGGGTAGCGAGCTGGACGACCCGCTGCCCAACCGCTGGCCCAAGTGCCCCGAGCACCCCGCGGCCGCGCCCGCGCTCTCGGCCCGCCCCGCGACCCAGACGCCGGTGAAGCGCTGATCCCGCCCCGCGACGCAGACGCCGGTGAAGCGCTGATCCCGCCCGGCGATCCAGACCCGGGTGAAGCGCTGATCGGGCGCGTGCGTCCGCGGCCCCGGTTGGGTACACTCCACGGAGTCCAGCGATGACGATCCGCGCCCGCGACCCGCTCCCGCTCCTCACCGAGGCCGAGGCCAGCCCGCGTCCGCGCGCGAGCGCGACCCGCGCGCCGACGACGCTCGTGTGCGACGCGTGCGACGAGCCCATCGTGGGCGAGCCCGGCGGTCACGGCCTCTACGTCTGGACGCGTGGCGACACCGTCCGGTACGAGGAGCCGCCGCTCTGCCAGTCGTGCGCTCCGACCATCGGCATCTGCGCGCTCGCCGGCTGGGACAGGGAAGACGAAGAGAGCGAGTGACGCGGGGCTGAGCCGCGGGCTCGCCGTGGCAGACGACGCGGGGGACGCGCGCGCAGGCCGTCGCTCCGGGTGCAGCCCAGCCCAGCGCGCGATTTCTGCGCGCTCCGGGCGAAGTTGGTAGCGTGACGGGGATGAAACGGCTGGTCGCGTCGCTCGCCCTCGCGCTCGCGGCGTGCGCGACCGGCGTCGCGGTGGACGACGCGCCGGCCACGACACGCGAGCGCGACGCAGGCGGCGACGCGGCGCTCGTCGACGCGGCCAGCGACGCGCACGCGGCCGACGTCGGAGCCGACGCGCAAGGCGCCGACGTCGCGATCGATCAGGGCGGAGACGCCGTCGGCGTCGCGGACGCCGGGGCCGACGACGCCGACGCGACGGGCTCCAGCGACGCGAGCGCCGACGCCGACGCGAGCGTGCCCGATGCTGCCGACGCGGCGACGGACGCGGGAGCGATCGACGACGCCGCCGCAGAGGACGCGTGCGCGGGCAGCCTCACCGACCCCGCGAACTGCGGCGCGTGCGGCAACGCGTGCGGGGCCACGCAGGCGTGCACGAACGGCGCGTGCGTGGACGTGGACCCCTGCGACGCAGTGGCCGTGTCGTACGGCTTCGAGTCGGACGCGCAGGGGTTCACCCACGGGCCGACCGACTCCATCGCCGGAGACGACCCCTGGGCGCTCGGCAAGCCGTCGGGCGTCACCTGCCACGGCGGCACGCGCTGCTGGGCGACGGTGCTCGGCAGCGGCGGCTACAACAGCTGCCAGACCGCCTACCTCATGACGCCGGCGCTCGATCTCCGCGCGTGCGCCGCGTCGCCGCGCACCGTGACGCTCTCGTTCTGGCACCACTACGCGTTCGAGGTGAAGTCGTCGGGCCAGTGGTGGGACGGCGGCGTGCTGCAGCGCTCGACCGACGACGGCGCGACCTGGAGCGACGTCACCACGAGCCAGCCCTACCAGGGGGCCATCACCGGCTCGTACAGCGGCTGCACGCCGACGCCGGACATCAGCGGGCACGCGGGGTGGTCGGACACCATCCCCGGCGGAGGCTGGGCGCAGGTGACCTACGACGTGCCCGCGGGCGAGCGGGTCGCGGCGCTGCGCCTGCGCTGGCTCTTCGGGTCGGACGAGGCGACCGAGGCGCGAGGCTGGTTCATCGACGACGTCGCAGTCTCGCCGCACTGACGGGTTGGCGGACGCCCGCGCGATGCGAGCGAGCGCGGGGCGAGACCGCGAGGCGCGAGCTACTCGCGAGACGTAGACATCATGGACTGGCATGCTACCCGGGAGACGGAGAGAACCCATGATGATTCCCCGTCGCCTCTTCCCCCTCGTCACGCTCTCGATCGCCGCAGCTCTCGCCGGCTGCGCGAGCGAGGACTCGGCGCCGGGCGCGATCACGCTGACCGACGGCCTCGGCCGGCAGGTCACCCTCCAGGCAGCCGCGCAGCGGGTCGTCTCGCTCGCGCCGTCGAACACCGAGCTGCTCTTCGAGGTCGGGGCGGGCGCGCAGGCGGTCGGCCGCGACGTGTTCAGCGACTACCCCGCCGCCGCTGCGGCCCTGCCCAGCGTCGGTGGCTCCGGGAGCGTCTACGACGCGCAGGCCATCGTGGCCTTGAAGCCCGACCTCGTGCTGGCCGCCGGGATCAACACCCGCGAGCAGGTCGAGTCGCTCGCGAGCCTCGGGCTCAACGTCTTTTACCTGAGCAACCCGAGCGATCTGGCGGGGCTGTTTCTCAACCTACAGCTCGTCGGCGCGCTCACGGGCAAGAGCGAGCCGACCGAGGCGCTGATCGCGACCCTGTGGGCGCGGGTCGAGGCCGTCATCGACAAGCTGCCGCTCATCACGACCCACTACCGCGTGTACTACGAGCTCGACGCGCCCGACCCCGCCAGGCCCTTCACCGCGGGCCCGGGCTCGTACATCCACACGCTGCTCGAGCGAGCGGGCGACCAGAACATCGCCGGCTCGCTCGGCTCGCCGTTCACCTCGATCACATCGGCCGAGGTCATCGCCCAGAACCCGGACTTCATCCTGCTCGGCGACTCCGACTACGGAGTGACCGTCGAGAGCGTGCGGCAGCGCGCCGGTTGGTCGGCCATCGGCGCGGTGCAGAACGACCGGGTCATCGTCTTCGACAACGACATCGTGAGCCGGCCGACCGCGCGCATCGTCGACGCGGTGGAGCGCCTCGCGAAGCTCTTCCACCCCGAAGTGTTCCCCTGACCGCCAGCGTCGCTTGAGCCCGGCGTGCGCGGGGCGCGCGCGATCGGGCAGGCGGCGCTGCCGCGCGTCGGCCTGCTCGCCTCTCGACGATGAGCGACAAGACCGAAGACCCGACCCCACGGGCGCTCGCCAAGGCGCGCGAGAAGGGGGACGTGCCCGTCAGCGGGTTCGCCTCGCAGGCGCTCGGCAACGCGGTCGCGGTGCTGCTCGCTCCGGCTGCGTGCGCGTCTGCGGCGGCGGGCGCGGAGCGGCTCCTGCGCCGGGCGCTCGAGGCTCCGGGCGCCATCGACGTCGCCGACGCGGGGGCGACGGTGCTCGGGGCGGTGGTGCCCTGGATGGCCGCAGCCGCAGGCGCGGCGCTGCTCGCGACGCTCGCGCAGACGGGGGGGCTGTTCGCTCCGGCGCGCCTCCGGCTCGACCTCGCGCGGCTCGACCCGATCGCGGGGCTGGGTGCGCTCGTCTCGCGCCAGAGGCTCTGGGTCGTCGCGCGCGCCCTCGTCGCCGCGGTGGGCGTCGCGTGGCTGGCGGCGCGGCGCCTGCGCGTGGCGCTGCCCGACCTCGCGCACGTCGTCGGAGCGCGTGGCTCGGTCGCGCTCGCGTCGGTGGTCGCGCTCGGCGTCGCGCGCGACGCGGCCGCGGTGTTCGGCGCGCTCGCGCTCGTCGATCTGCTGGTGACGCGCCGCTCCTGGCTCGGTCGGCACCGCATGACGAAGGCGGAGGTGAAACAGGAGCACCGCGAGGCCGAGGGGGACCCTCAGCAGAAGGCGGCGCGCGAGCGCGCCCACCGCGAGATGCTCGCCGCCGCCGCGCTGCACGCCGTGAAGGAGGCGACCGTCGTCATCGTGAACCCCGAGCACCTGGCCACCGCGCTGCGCTACCGCGACGACGAGGACGACGCGCCCACGGTGCTCGCGCAGGGGCAGGGGGAGCTCGCGGCGCGCATCCGCGAGGCGGCGCGCGCGTACGGCGTGCCCATCGTGCGCGACGTGCCCGTGGCGCGCGCGCTCGCCGAGGTCGAGGTCGGCAGCACGATCCCCGAGGCGCTCTACGAGGCGGTCGCGGAGATCCTGCGCGAGGTGTGGGACGAGGCCGAGCGCGCGGGCGACGCCGGCTGAGGTGTGCGTCAGGCGGGGCCGACCAGCCGCTCCCACGCGGCGGAGGCCATCGGGTGCCCCGACTTCGCGCTGAGCTGCGCGAGCAGGCGGGCGCAGGCCTGCTCGCCCCGGGTGTCGGAGGCCTCGCGCGCGCGGGCGAGCGCGTCGAGGGCCTCGAGCAGCGCCTCGACGCTGCGCCCCGCCGCGGTGAGGGCGACCGCGTGCGCCAGGAGCGCCTGGCATCGGTCGTGCGGCGGGCAGCTCTTGGACCGCTCCACGGCGCGTCGCATCGCGTGCAGCGCCTCGTGCGTGTCGCCGCGGGCGAGCGCGCGCACGCCCGCCATGCGCTCGCCAGCCGCGGCGCGGTCGTCGGTCAGCACGTCGAACGCGGTGAGCTCGTCGTCGTCTTCGCCGCCAGCCTCGTCGTCGGGCTCGGCTGCCACGGAGGGCGGCGGGAGGTCCTCGAGCGGCAGGTCGACGAGCGCGGAGTCGTCGAACAGTGGCCCGGGGGGCTGCGCCAGGCGCGGCAGCGGAGCGGGCGGTGCCACGAACGACGGCGGCACGAGCGTGTCGGCGACCGAGCGCGGGCGGAGCGGCGACGGCAGCGGCGGCGGGGCCGGGACCAGGAGCGGCGGCGCCTCGTCGAAGGCGATGTCGGCCATCGGCGGCGCGCTCGCGCTCGCGCGCTGCG
>CAITLX010000480.1 GCA_903893335.1 uncultured delta proteobacterium
CCCACGCGTCGATCGTGGCCCAGGTCGCTGCCGCAGCTTCGTGGTGGTCGCGCTCGCCGAGCAGCGTCGCGAGGCGCGCGGCGCGGCCGATCTCGGCGGCGTGCGGCACCTTCGCGCCCGCCACGAGCTCGGGAGGGACGTCGCGCACGACCCCGGCGAGGTGCCCGCGCCACTGCGCCGTCCACTCCTGCATCGACGCGCCCGAGAGGTCGCGCATCGCGGCGTCGACGTCGGGGGCGGTTCGCAGGCGGGCGAGCAGCTCGGAGAGCGCGCGGTCGCCCGCGTGCCCGACCCAGTAGCCGACGAAGCTGGAGACCTGCGCGTACATCGCGCCCGCCTCGTCGGCGCTCGGCAGCAGCGCGATCGAGCCGCCGATGCGGTCGAAGGGGCGCCCCAGGCCGCGATCGAAGCCGATGGCCGCGAGCACGTCGGGGCGCGGGAAGTCGTCGTGCCGACGCGGCGCGCGCCACCGCGTCTCCTGCCGCTTCGCGACGCCCTCTTGCAGCCAGAGCGGCGCGCGATCGAGCGACGCGCGCGTCTCGGCCAGGTGGGTCATCTCGTGGGCGAGGGTGTCGGCCCAGGGGTAGCCCCCGGGCACGGCGCGGGGCGAGACCATCGTCACGCGGCCCCACTTGGCGATGGCGACCGTGCCGGTCGTCTGCGCGGCGGTCTCGGGCAGGCCCGTCATGGCGGCGAGCGAGAAGAGATCGCGCACGAGCTCGACGTGCAGCGGGCGCGGCAGCTCGACCCCCAGGTCGCGTGCGAGCGCGTCGCGCGCGCGCGCCGCGACCTCGGCGACGAGCGGCACGAGCGGAGCGTCGGCGTCGTCTTGCAGCCGCACGATCACCCCGCGCGCGTCGTCGCGCACGACGAGCGTGCCGGCCGTGGCGCGCTGCGCGCCGAGCGCGACCGAGGCCAGCTCGGCCCCCGCCCCCGTGCGCGCGAGATCGGGGCGCGCGAGCGCTGCGACGGCCGCGTCGTAATCCCCCTCGTAGAGCGCGAGCCGGGCGCGCTCGAGCGCGAGCGCGGCGTCGTCGGCGGGCGCGCCGTCGAGGATGGCGTGCGCGAGCGGGAGGTCGAGCCCGACGGTCGCCTCCCGAGCGCGCTCGGCCCGCGTGTCGTCGTCGGCGCGCGCCGCGGCCCCGGCGAGCCCGAGCGCGGCGGCCACGAGCAGCGCGAGTCGTCGCGCGCGGGTCATCGGAGCAGCCCCTCAGCGTAGCGCCGCACCGCGTCGCGCACGCGCGGATCGCCCGGCGTCGCGAGCCCCTGGAGCACGCGCTTGCGGAACGCGTCGGGCCCCTCGTGCTCGTCGGCGCGCGGGATCGGCGCGTGGTCGGCGGGGTCGCCGCGGCTCGAGGAGTCGTCGCCGTCGTGGCGCGCCTCGCCCCGTTCGCCCCGCTCGCCCTCGTCGCCCGCCTCGTCTCCCTCGCGCTCGGCCGCCGCTCGCGCGTCCTCGAGCTGCCGCTGCGCCTCGCGCTGCCGCTCGACCGCGCGCGCGCCGTCCCCCTCGCGCATCGCACGCTCGGCCTCGCGCATCGCGCGCTGCGCGCGCTCGAGCTCCGCGGCGCCCTCCTTGCCGGGTCGGTGCAGCTTGCTCGCGCGCTCGGCCAGCTGCTTCTCGCGCGAGGCCGCCTCGCCCAGCTGGCCGGGCGAGGTGCCCTGCTTGCCCTTGCCCTCGCCGAGCGCCTGCTCGAGGGCCCCGAGCTCGGCCGCGTGGTCGCGCGAGAGCTGGTCGAGCTCGGCCGCGTCGTGCCCGCCCCCGCGCGGCTCCCCCTCGTCCGGCTCGTCGCCGTGCGCGCCGCCGGAGGGCGGCGCCCCCTGCCCCGTATCGACGCCGCCGCTCGACTTCCCTCCCGCGAACGAGGGCGTCGGGCGGCGAAGGCGCGCCGCGAGGTCGCGCGCGGCCAGCTCGGCGTGGCCGTACTCGTCGCCGGCGACGGCGCGGCGGATGCGACGCAGGTCGGCGACGGTCAGCTCGCCCAGATCGTGCCCGAGCGCGCCGAGCTTGCCGAGCTGCGCGCCGCTCGCCTCGAGCACCGCGACGGCGCCGTCGAGCCGCGCGCGCCCACGATCGCGCTGCTCGGCCGCGCGAGCCTGCTCGGCGCCGGACGCCGCGTCGTCCGCGACGTCGGCCATGCGCGTGGCCACGGCGGCCGCGTCCGCCGCGCCGATGCGCCGCACGACGCCATCGACCAGCAGCGCCGCGCCCTCGGTGGCGAC
>CAITLX010000481.1 GCA_903893335.1 uncultured delta proteobacterium
GACCTCGAGGGGCACCGCGACGACGCCTCCGTCGCCGAGGCCGTGCGCGCGCTCGGCGAGCGCTGCGCCATGGTGCGCGTGCTCGGCAGCTACCCCCGCTTCCGCGCCCCCGCCCCCCCGGCCTGAAGGCCCGGCTCCGGACGCCCCGAGGCGTCGAGCCCCATCGCTCGAGGCGTGGTAGATCGCCCCGACCACATGATCACGGCGGCCTACCAGGGGACCTTTGGCGCTCACTCCGACGTCGCGCTGCGCGCGCACTTCGGCGCACGAGGCGAGGAGGTCGAGACGGTCGGCGTCGCGACGTTCCGCGACGTGGCGGCGGCGGTGCTGTCGGGCGCGGCGCGCTACGGCCTGCTGCCCATCGACAACGCCATCGCGGGCACCTTCCGCGACGGCTACGATCTGGTCGCGCAGTACGATCTCCGGCCGGTGCGCGAGATCACCTGGCGCATGGATCACCGGCTGCTCGGGCTCCCCGGCGCCACCCTCGCCGGGCTGCGCACGGTCGAGGCCCACCCCATCGTGCTCGAGGAGTGCGGGCGCTTCCTCGCCACGCTCTCGGGCGCGCGCGCCGTGCCCGCGGCCGACACGGGCATCGCCGCGGGCGACGTCGCGAAGGGTGGCGACCCGCGCGTGGCGGCCATCGCGCCGCCGCAGGCCGCCGAGCGCTACGGGCTCGTCGAGCTCGCGGCCAACATCGCCGACCACCCGGACAACTTCACGCGCTTCCTGCTCGTCGAGGCCGCGACCGAGGCCACGCCGGCCGAGGGCTTCCCGCGCCGCACCTCGCTGCTGTTCGCGACGCGCCACGAGCCTGGCTCGCTCGCCAAGTGCCTGGCCGCGCTCGCCGACGCCGGGGTCAACCTGTCGAAGCTCGAGTCGCGCCCGCGCCCGGGCACGTCGTGGGAGTACACGTTCTACGCCGACCTCGACTGCGACGCAGCGGCCCCCGGGGCCAAGGTGGCGCTCGACGCGGTGCGCGCGCTGTGCGCCGAGTTCCGGCTGCTCGGCAGCTACGACGTCGCGGGCGAGCCCGACGCGGCGCGCCGCAAGGCGGCCCCGAGCACGGCCGTGTCGGCCGCCCCCGCGCCCGCCGCGCCGGCCAACGGCCAGGCGAAGAACTACCCCAAGGCGTCTCGCCCGACGCGCCCGGTCGGCACGCGGGTGCGCGTGCGCGACGTCGAGATCGGCGGCGACACCTTCGTCGTCATCGCCGGCCCCTGCTCGGTCGAGTCGCGCGAGCAGCTGATGGCCACCGCCGTAGCGGTGCGCGAGCGCGGCGCGGTGATGCTGCGCGGCGGCGCGTTCAAGCCCCGCACGAGCCCCTACGCGTTCCAGGGGCTCGGCTGGGAGGGCGTCGATCTCCTCGCCGAGGCGGGGCGCGCCACGGGCATGCCGACGGTGAGCGAGGTGATGAGCGTCGATCAGGTCGAGCGCATGGCCCGCTCGGTCGACGTCCTGCAGATCGGCGCGCGCAACATGCAGAACTTCGACCTGCTCAAGGCCGTGGGCAAGACGCTGACGCCGGTGCTGCTCAAGCGCGGCCTGTCGGCCAGCCTCGACGAGCTGCTCGCAGCCGCCGAGTACGTGCTCGCCGAGGGCAACCCCCACGTCATCCTGTGCGAGCGCGGCATCCGCACCTTCGAGACGGCGACGCGCAACACCCTCGACCTGTCGGCGGTGCCTGTGCTGCGCGAGCGCTCGCACCTGCCCATCCTCGTCGACCCGTCGCACGGCGTCGGCGTCCGGCGCTGGATCCGCCCGCTCGCGCGCGCGGCCAAGGCCGTCGGCGCGCACGGCATCCTGCTCGAGGTGCACCCCAACCCGGCCGAGGCGAAGTCCGACGCCGACCAGGCGCTGACCTTCGACGACTTCGCGGTGATCATGCAGGACCTCGCCAGCATCCCGGCCTTCGACGATTGAACCAACCTCCCGACGGCGCCCGCGACACGAGGCCTCGCCGCGCGAGCACGTCGCGCCGGGACTTGGTCGTGCTGGCGCTCGCGGGTTGCGCGGTCGCGTTCGCAGGGGCGCAGGTCGCGCGCCTGGCGGGGCGGCCTCGCAAGCACGAGCCGCCGACCCACCGCGCCTACGGCATGGTCTTCGTCCCGGCCGGCACCGTCACGCTCGCCCCGAGCGACGGCGCGGGCGACGACCGCCGAGTCGCCTTGGCGGCCTTCGAGATCGACCGCACCGAGGTCACCGTCGCCGAGTTCGACCGCTGCGTGCGCGCGCGGGCCTGCTCGCGCCCCGACGAGGGGGACTCGTGCAACGCGGGAAAGGGCGAGCTGGCCGACCACCCGATCAACTGCGTCGATGCGGCGCAGGCGGTGGCCTACTGCCGCTGGGTCGGCAAGCGGCTGCCGACCGACGAGGAGTGGGAGTACGCGGCGCGCGGCAGCGACCCGAGGCACTACCCCTGGGGCGACGCGGGCGTGGCGGAGCGGGCGTGCTGGGCGCGGCGCGCCGGGCAGCAGGGCACCTGCCCGGTGGGCTCGTACCCGCAGGGGGTGTCTCCGTTCGGCGCGCTCGACATGGCGGGCAACGTCTGGGAGTGGACCGACAGCGACCACCACCCGCACCTCCACGGCTTCCGAGGCGGAAGCTGGGACGACGGCGACCCGGCGACGCTGCGCTCGGCCAGCCGCCAGGGCAACGACCCGACCGACCGCTACGACAGCCTCGGCTTCCGCTGCGCGCGGTGAGCGGGCCATCGAGCGTCGGA
>CAITLX010000482.1 GCA_903893335.1 uncultured delta proteobacterium
GACGGGCGCGGGCGACGGCTGGCCAAGAGCCCCCTGGCCGCACCGAAGGGTTGGGCTTACCTTGCTCTCGGTGGCGCAGCCGGAACCCTTGCTGCTGGTCGATGCAGACCCGGCGAGCCGCCGCGCGGCCGCCGACGCGCTCGTCGCGGCTGGCCACGAGGTCATCGCCTGCGCGTCGCTCGGCGACGCCGCGGGCCACCTGCCCGTGAGGCTCGTCGTCCTCGACGCCTCGGCGGGGGGCGCGTCGGCGATGGCCGAGCTCCGCTCGACGCCGAACGGCGCCGGAACGCCGGTCGTGCTCATGGGCGCCTTCGACGCGCCGGGCGCTGCAGCGCAGGCCTTCGCCGCAGGCGCCGACGACGTCGTGAGCAAGCCGGTGCACCCCTCCGAGCTCGTGGCGCGCGTCGAGCGACAGCTTCGCTTGCACAGCGTCGAGCGCGCCCGCGCCGCGCGCGCGCACGAGACCGAGACGCTGCTCGAGCTGACGCAGGCGCTCGCGTCGAGCCTCGATCTCCGCGACATCCTGTTCACCGTCGTGCGCCGCGTCGCCGACATGGCGCGCGTCGACCGCTGCAGCATCGTGCTGGTGCGCGGCGAGGAGGAGGTCGGCTGGGTCGTCGCGGCGAGCGACGACGAGCACGTGCGCGAGCTGCCGCTCGACCTCGGCAAGTACCCCGAGATTCGGCAGGTCACCGCGTCGGGCGAGCCGCTCGTCGTCGAGGACGCGACGACCCACCCGCTGCTCGAGGTCGTGCGAGCCGAGCTTCCGCCCGGCGGCTTCACCTCGCTGGCGCTCGTGCCCATCCGGCTCGGTGACAAGTCGCTCGGCGTCTTCTTCCTGCGCGCGCGCCAGCCCGTCGCCTTCGCCCCCGAGCAGCTCGCGGTCTACCGCGCGATCGCCAGCGCCACCGCGGTCGCGGTGCACCACGCGCGCCTGCTCGAGTCGCTGCGCCGCGAGACCCACGCGAGCGCGTTCGCGCGCTTCGAGGCCGAGCGCAAGATCGCAGCGCTGCAGCGCTACGCCGACTACTTCCAGAGCGCCGCCGAGGGCATCGCGGTGGTCGACGCCGACGCGCGCCTGCTGTTCGCCAACCCGAGCGCGCGCGCGATCACGGGCTACGACGAGACCGACCTCGCGGCGCACACGGTCATCGACCTCATCCCCCCCGACGCCGGGGGAGCCGCCTCCGAGCTCATGCGCGCGTTCGTCGGCGCGCAGTTCACCAAGACGCTGCTCGTGCCGCTGGTGCGCAAGGACGGCGCGCGCATCGTGCTCAGCGTCAACCTCAGCCCCCTCTTGCGCGGCCAGAACGCGGCGCTGCTCACCTTCCGCGACGTCACCGCGGAGCGCGCGACCGAGATCGAGCTGCGCAAGACCAAGGAGTTCCTCGAGCGCGTCATCGACCAGTCGATCGACGCCATCGTGTCGGCCGACACGCACGGTCGCGTGCTGCTGTTCAACCGCGCAGCCGAGCGCTGCTACGGCTACCGCGCCGACGAGGTCGTCGGCCGCCTCAACGTCGCCGAGCTCTACCCTGCCGGCGAAGCGCGCCGCGTCATGTCCATGATCCGCTCGGGCGAGCGTGGCGGCCCCGGTCGCCTCGAGGACTTCCGCTGCGAGGTGCTGGGCAAGGGCGAGGAGCGCATCCCCGTCGCCCTCTCGGCCTCGCTGCTCGTCGACGGCGGCGTGGCCGTCGGCTCGGTGGGCATCTTCAGCGATCTGCGCGAGCGGCTGCGCATGGAGCAGCGCCTCGAGGCTGCGCACCACGAGCTCGAGTGGCGCGAGCGCCAGGCGATCGTCGCCGAGCTCGCCGGCGCCGCGGCCCACGAGCTCAACCAGCCCCTGACGAGCGTCACGGGCTACGCATCGCTGCTCAAGCGCCGCCTCGAGCCCGGCTCACCGGCGTCCGACGCCGCCGACGTCATCTTCCAGGAGGCCACGCGCATGGCCGACATCGTCCGCAAGATCGGCAAGATCACCCGGTACGAGACCAAGTCGTACGTCGGCGCCGCGAAGATCCTCGATCTCGATCGCGCGAGCGCCGACGCCACGGACGCCCCACCCACCGAGCGCGGCCTGCCCGACACGGACGAGCCACGATGACCCAGCGCACCTCGCGCGAGCGCGCCGCGCGCCGCCCGGCGCGCGACCAGCCGGTCGAGCCCTCGCTTCTCGTTCCCGGGCAGGTGCCCGCCGAGTGGCTCGATCGCCTCCTCGTGCTCGGCTGCGAACTCCCCGTGGCGCACGGGCTCGGGAGGCTGGGCGAGGCGGTGGTCGACGCCCTCGCGTCGATCGTGCCGACCTGCGCCTTCGGCGTCTGCATCGCCGACCCCCCCGCCGCAGGCGGGCAGCACGTCGTCCGGCGCCTCCCGGCGGGGCTCGCGACGGCCGGCGACCGCGACCCGAGCCGCCTGTTCCCCTCCCTCGCGCGCGAGCGCGTGCTCGTCGTGTCGTCCGACCCAGCCGGCACGACGCTGCACTGCGCAGGCGACGACGTGGCGCTGCTCGACGACGACGGCCCCGTCGCCCACCTGCTCGAGCGCGCTGCGCTCGTGCTCGCGGCGGGCCTGCGCGCGACGCGGGCCAACGATCGGGCCGCCTCGGACGCGCAGCAGCTGCAGTACCTCGAGGCGCAGGTGGTGCAGTCCGAGAAGCTCGCCAGCCTGGGGCAGATCGCCGCCGGCGTCGTGCACGAGCTGAACAACCCGCTGACCTCGATCTTGACCTACACCGAGTACCTGCGGCGCAAGGCCGAGCGGCACGGGGGCGACGAGGCGGACGTCGAGCGCCTTCGCCGCATCGAGGGCGCGGCCGAGCGCATCCTGCGCTTCTCGCGCGACCTCGTCGCCTACGCGCGCCCCTCGACCGGCGTGCGCACGGCGCTCGACGTCCACGCCGCCATCGACCAGGCGCTCGGGTTCTGCGAGCACGAGATCGTCGCGTCCGAGACCCACCTCGTGCGCTCGTACGCGGCCGATCTGCCGCGGGTGCACGCCGTGGCCGCCGAGCTCACGCAGGTGTTCGTCAACCTCGTGACCAACGCCTGCCACGCGATGACGCCCGGCGGCACCCTCACCATCGCGACCGAGCGCGCCGGCGATCGCGTTCGCGTGCGCGTGCGCGACACGGGCCACGGCATCGAACCCGGCCACCTCGACCGCGTGTTCGACCCCTTCTTCACGACGAAGTCCGAGGGGCGCGGCAGCGGCCTCGGCCTGTCGATCGTCGCCGGCATCGTGACCTCGGCCGGCGGCTCGATCTCGGTCGAGAGCACACCCGGCCAGGGCGCGAGCTTCGACCTCGAGCTGCGCGTGGCGCCGTGAGCGCCGCTCAGCGCGCGAGCGAGATGCCGAGCACGAGCGTCCCGCCGCCCCAGCTCTGACCCGCGACGAAGAAGGGCTCACCCGCGCGCGCGGCGACCTCGAGCAGCGGCAGGAACGACGCCCCGCCCGGTCGCCCCACGCTCGCCGCGATGCGCGCGCGCCCCTCGCCGAGTCGCTCCTTGAGCGACAGCTCGAGCACCCGCCCGTCGGGCAGCGTCGTGCGCGCCGGCACGCCGCGCAGCAGCGCGACGCGCTCGCGCCGCACGAGGCGAAAGCTCCGGAACGCCGAGAACGGCGGCTTGTCGAGCGCTGCGACCCCGCGAAGCGCTGGGTCGCGCTCGACGCCCGCGTCGGCGGCGTCCGACGCGAGCAGCACCATGACCTCGGCCGCGAGCGCCGGCTCGGCGAGCGGCGGCGCCACGCTGGCGGAGCCACGCGGGGCGGCAGAGGCCGACGCGGAGGCCGACGCAGCGGGACGCGACGAGGCAGCCCCGGCAGCCTGCGCGTGGGCCCCTCGCGCCGCACCCGCGAGGCCGAGCGCGAGCATGAAGGCGGCGAACGCGAGCGACGGCGCGCGCCTCACGGCGCCCCCCGCGACTCGTCGTCGTCGAGCCAGACCACCGGAGCGCCCGCGGCCAGGTAGATCGTGCCTCCGCGACCGCCGAAGTCGACGACCTCGACGGTGGTGTCGGCGGTGGGCTGCGCCTGGCGCGCGACCTGCGCCTCGCTCGGCAGGTCGGCCGCGCGCTCGTCGGCGCGCCAGCCACCCGAGCGGTGCGCGACGACCACCAGCGCGGCGGCCATCGCGGCCAGTCCGATCGCGCGAGCGTCGCTCGCGAAAGCGCGCCTTCGCGCGCGCGCCGCGTCGATGGCGTGCACCTCC
>CAITLX010000483.1 GCA_903893335.1 uncultured delta proteobacterium
GAGCGAGGGCGTCGGCGACGCTCGGGAGGGCCTCGCCGCCGAAGCGTGCGGCAAGCTCGCGCGGGTCGGCCGCGCGGCGCCCCTCCGGGGTGACCCAGAGACGGTGCGCGGCGCGAGGCGCGAGCGCCGCGAGCATCCCGGGCCAGTCCTTGTCGGCCATCGCGCCGAAGACGAGCGCGGTCGTCGCGGGGGGCGCGTGCGCGGCGAGGTGCGCCGCGAGGGCGCAGGCGCCGTCGACGTTGTGCGCCGCGTCGAGCAGCACCTGCCCCTCGGGCGTCGCGAGCGTCTCGAGTCGCCCGGGCCAACGCACCTCGGCGAGGCCGCGGGCGATCGACGCGTCGTCGAGGCCGAGCGCGATCGCCGCCGCAGCCGCGACGATGGCGTTGTCGATCTGGTGCGCGCCTGCGAGCCCGATCGGCCCGCGCCGCGCGAGGCGCACCGCGCGCTCGACCGCGTGCGCGTGCACGACGGGCGCGCCCGCGGCCTCTGCGAGCCGCAAGATGGGCGCGAGCGCCTCGGGCTCGAGCGCGCCGAGCACGAGCGGCACGCCCTGCTTGGCGATCGCGCCCTTCTCGGCGGCGATCGAGGCGAGATCGGGCCCGAGGCGATCGGTGTGGTCGAGCGCGATGCGCGTGATCGCGGTCACGCGCGGCCGCTCGAGGACGTTGGTGGCGTCGAGGCGCCCTCCGAGCCCGACCTCGAGCACCGCGACGTCGACGCCGGCGCGCGCGAAGGCGATGAATGCCGCGAGCGTCGCTGCCTCGAAGAAGGTCGCCTCGGGCGCCGCGCGCATCGCGGCAGCGAGGACCTCGTCGAGCGTCGCGTCGTCGATGGGGACGCCGTCGATGCGGATGCGCTCGGCGAACACGCAGAGGTGAGGGGAGGAGTAGAGCCCGACGCGGCGCCCCGAGCAGCGGAGCGCCTCGGCGAGCATCGCGCTCGCGCTCCCCTTGCCGTTGGTGCCGGCCACGTGGGCGACCTCGAACGCGAGCTCCGGGTGCCCGAGCTTCGCGCACGCAGCGCGCACGCGCGCGAGGCCCAGGTCGGCGCCGCGCGGCACGAGCTGGTGCAGCCGGTCGAGGGCGGAGCCGGGGCGGATCACGCGGCCGGCGGCGGGCGGAGGTGGCCGAGCAGCCGCACGAGCGCGGCGCGCAGCTCGGCGCGGGGCACGACGAGATCGACCATGCCGTGATCGAGCAGGAACTCGGAGCGCTGGAAGCCTTCGGGCAGGCGCCCTCCGACGGTCGCCTCGATCACGCGCGGGCCGGCGAACCCGATGAGCGCGCCCGGCTCGGCGACGTTGACGTCGCCCAGGAACGCCGTGCTCGCGGCGACGCCGCCGGTGGTCGGGCCGAGCATCACGCTGACGAAGGGCACGCACGCTGCGCGCAGCCGCTCGCGCGCGCCGACCGTCTTGGCCATCTGCATGAGCGAGACGATGCCCTCTTGCATGCGCGCGCCGCCGGACGTCTGCAAGAGCACCGCGGGGATGCGCGCGGAGGCTGCGCGCTCGAAGAGGCGCGCGACCTTCTCGCCGACGACCGAGCCCATGCTGCCGCCGAGGAACGCGAAGCGAAAGCAGCCGTAGGCGATGTCGTGGCCGCCGAGCCGCGCGCGCCCCGTCTCGATGGCGTCGCGCGCGCCCGTCTCGCGCTGCGCCGCGGCGATGCGCTCGGGGTAGGGCACGTCGGCGCTGAACTCGATCGGGTCGGCGCTCTCGAGGTGCGTGTCCCACGCGGCGAACGTCGCGTCGTCGAGCAGCAGGCGGCGGTAGCGCTCGGGCGAGAGGCGGTGGTGGTGGCCGCACGCCGGGCAGACCTCGTAGGTCGTCTCGAACACGCGCGTCTCGTGCACCGCGGCGCACCCCTCGCAGCGCTGGAACTCGCCGCCGCCGAGCGCGCGCGCGTCGTTCGCGCCGCGCGACGGGGGCGGCTGGTCGGGCGCGGTCATGCGGCTCGGTCAGCCGACGTCGATGGTCGGCGGCGGCGTGGGCACGAGCAGCGTGGGCTCGGTGCGCGCGCGGATGTCGTCGACCGAGACGCCCGGCGCAAGCTCGCGCAGCACGAGCCCCTCGGCCGTGATGTCGAGGACGCAGAGGTCGGTGATGATGCGGTGCACGACGCGCTTGCCGGTGAGCGGCAGGTTGCACGCCTTGAGGATCTTGGGGGCGCCGTCCTTCGCGGCGTGATCCATGATGACCACCACGCGCTTGGCGCGCGCGACGAGATCCATCGCGCCGCCCATCCCCTTGACCATCTTGCCGGGGATCATCCAGTTGGCCAGATCGCCGACCTCGGACACCTGCATGGCGCCGAGGATCGCGAGGTCGATGTGACCGCCGCGGATCTGCCCGAACGACTCGGCGCTCGAGAAGATGGCCGAGCCGGGCTGCATCGTGACCGTCTCCTTGCCCGCGTTGATGACGTCGGCGTCGACCTCGGCGTCGGTCGGGTAGGGGCCGATGCCGAGCAGGCCGTTCTCGCTCTGCAGCACGACCTCGACGCCGGGCGGGATGAAGCTCGCCACGAGCGTCGGCATGCCGATGCCGAGGTTGACGTAGTAGCCGTCGCGGAGCTCCGCGGCGGCGCGGCGGGCGATCTGGTCGCGGGAGAGCGGCATGGGTGTCAGGCCCCCTTGCGGGTGGTGCGGCGCTCGATGCGCTTCTCGTAGCGCTCGCCCTGGAAGATGCGGTGGACGTAGATACCCGGTGTATGCACCGTGTCTGGGTCGAGCGAGCCGACCTCGACGAGCTCCTCGACCTCGGCGATCGTCACGTCGGCGGCGGTCGCGACCATGGGGTTGAAGTTCATCGCCGTGTGCCGGTAGACGAGGTTGCCGAAGCGGTCCCCCTTCCAGGCCTTCACGATGGCGAACTGACCGCGGATGGCGCGCTCGAGGACGTACTCGCGCCCGTCGATCTCGCGGACCTCTTTCTTCTCGGACCACTTCGCGACGCTGCCGTCGGGGGCGTACTTGAGCGGGAGACCGCCCTCGCTGACCGCCGTGCCGACGCCCGTCGGCGTGTAGAACGCCGGGATGCCCGCGCCGCCGGCGCGCAGGCGCTCGGCGAGCGTGCCCTGCGGGGTGAGCTCGACCTCGAGCTCGCCCGACAGGTACTGGCGCTCGAACTCCTTGTTCTCGCCGACGTAGGACGAGACCATCTTCGCGATCTGGCGGTTGCCGAGCAGGATGCCGAGGCCGAAGTCGTCGACGCCGCAGTTGTTCGACACGAACGTCAGCTCGCGCACGCCGAGCTCGCGGATGGCGGCGATGCAGCGCTCGGGGATGCCACACAGCCCGAAGCCGCCGGCCAGCACCGTGGCGCCCGAAGGGATGTCCGCGCAGGCCTCGCGAGCCGAGGGGTAGACCTTGTTCATGGCGACGCTTGCTCTAGCGCAGGCGCTCGCGCGAGGGAACCGCGACGGGCGTCTCAGCGCACCTCGTGCACCACGGCGCACACGTCGTCGTCGACGAGGGGCGCCTGGTACGCGGGCAGGGCGATCTCGGAGGGCGCCGGCTCGGTCGCGGTCGAGTCGCCGGGGGCCGCGGCGGTGACCTCGCGCGCCTGCGCGGCCTCGAGGGCCGCGAGCGAGTCGAGCGCGCGCTCGGCTGCGTGCCCGCTGGGCTCGACGCAGGCGTCGCGTCGCCCGTTGGCGCCGTCGCTCCGCACGAGGAAGAGCGCGCCCCTCTCGCCGGGCTCGAGGCGGTAGGCGTGGTCCCAGAGGTCGTTCGCCACGTCGCGCCCCATGCCGGCGTGGGCCTCGCGGTGCAGGTAGCGCGCGAACGCCTCGGCGTCGTCGGCCGGCGGCAGCGCGAAGCCCGCGGCGCTGTCGGTCATCATGTGCTCGGCGAGGTTGCCCAGCTCGTAGCGCGTGAGCACCGACTTCACGGAGTCGACCGTCTCGTGCAGCACGGGCACGCCGAGCTGCCAGCCCGCGTACACGCCCGCGCCCGAGAGCAGGAGCGGCACCCAGCGAGGGATGACGAGGAGCATGGGTCAGCGCTCCCCGCCGAGGACGATCGCCGCCCAGCTCGATGCGTCCACGCGCACGACGACGCAGGCGTCGGTGGCGCGGAGCCCCGTCGCCTCGTCCGCCGCCGGATGAGGCCCGACGAAGGCCCCGGGAGCCGCCTCGCCGAGGTCGGCCGCGCCGCGCGTGGCGACGGCGCGCCCCTCGCGCAGCAGCAAGAGCTCGCCGTGCCCGCGCAGCGCGACCCGCTCGCCGGGCGCGAGCGCGACGGGTTCGGTCATCGCGAGCAGCCGGCAGAGCGCCTCGGAGCCGACCCCCTCGAGCAACGGGTGGCGCCGGAGCAGCGTGACGTCGCGGAGCATGGAGCGGGCGCGCTCGGCCCCGTCGCGTTCGGCCGTCACGAGCCGGAACGCCGCCCCCTCGAGCACGAGCGCGCGGAGCGCTCGGGCGGCGCGCACGGTCGAGCGCGCCTCGAGGGCGCCGAGCAGCGCAGCCTGCCCGAAGTAGCCCCCCTCGCCGACGCCGCCCACGTCGTGCGCGAGCCCGCTCGCGTCCTCGACCGTCACGCGGGCCGCCCCCTCGAGCACGACCACCAGGCGCGTCTCGGGCTCGCCCTGGCGACGCAGCACGGCGCCCGGGGCGAACGTGGCCACCGAGAGCGCCGCGACGACGGCTGCGTGGGTCGGCTCGTCGAGCACCGCGAGCGCGGGCACTCCGGCGAGCGCGCGCGCGAGCGATTCGGCCTCGACCGTGGCGACGGGGGCCGTGCGCCGGGGGGCATCGACGCCGCGGTCGCGCACGGCGTGGGCGACGGTGCGCACCAGCGTGAACGCGAGCGCGACGGCGCCGCCCGCGACGAGCGCGAGCGGCGTGACCAGCGCGGCGAGCGTCAGCCCGAGCGACGCCCCCGAGCCTCCCAGCGCGACGCGACGCGCGAACGAGGCCAGGCCGGGGAAGAGCGCGAGGGCGATCCAGGCCTGCGCGACGAGCGCGTGGGCGACCCAGCAGGTCGCCACGAGCACGAACGGTTGCTCGGCCGGGGTATTCGGGCGCGCCGCGAGCACGTCGCGCAGCGCGCGGCGC
>CAITLX010000484.1 GCA_903893335.1 uncultured delta proteobacterium
CTCGCGCGACGGCGCGGGGCGCCACGCGACCTGGAGCCGCGCGCGGGCGTACAGCCGCGCGACGCGATCGCGGCCGATGGGCGTGACCAGCACGTGGCTGGCGCCCTTGCGGCCGGCGCGCCCGGTGCGCCCGCTGCGGTGGGTGAGCATCTCGGCGTCGCCGGGAGGGTCGGCGTGCACGACGCGGCCGACGTCGGCGACGTCGAGCCCACGTGCCGCGACGTCGGTGGCCACGAGCACGGTGGCGTGGCCCGCGCGGAAGGCCTCGAGCGTGCGCGTGCGCTCGTCTTGCTCGAGATCGCCGCTCAGCGCGCGCGCCGCGAACCCCTCGCCCACGAGCCTGTCGACGAGCTCGGAGGCGTCGGCGCGCGTGCGCACGAACACCAGCGTGCGCTCGTCGGGGGCGACCAGCAGCAGGTTGATGAGCGCCGCGAGGCGCTGGTCCTGGTGCACCAGGTGCGCGACGTGGGTGATGTCGTCGTTGCCCGCGCCCGGGCGCGTGCCCTCGATGGCGAGGGGGCTGCGCTGGAACTTGTCGGCGAGCGCCTGCACCTCGCGCGGGAACGTCGCGGAGACGAGGTGCGTGCGCCGATCGGTCGGCAGCCGCCCGACGATCGCGTCGAGCTCGTCCTTGAAGCCCAGATCGAGCATCTGGTCGGCCTCGTCGAGCACGAGCGCGCGCACGCCGTGCGGCGAGAGCGCGCCGCGCGTCATGTGATCGACCAGGCGCCCGGGGGTGCCCACGACCACGCGCGGCTTGCCCGCCAGCGCGCGTCGCTCGAGCGCCGGGTTGGTGCCGCCCGTGACGACGGCGACGGCCGCGCCGAGCGGCTCGAGCAGCCACCCCAGCTCGCGACCGACCTGTGCCGCGAGCTCGCGCGTGGGCGCCACGACGAGCACCGACGGCGTGGGAGCGGTCGGGTCGGCCTCGGCCAGCTCGCGGGCGAGCGCGAAGCCGATGGCGACCGTCTTGCCCGAGCCCGTCTGCGACGAGACGCGCAGGTCGCGCCCCACGCTGCCCGGCTCGAGCACCGCGCGTTGCACGGGCGTGAGCGCCGAGAAGCCGCGCAGACGCAGCGCCTCGGCGAGCTTCTCGGGGACGAGGTGAAACGGCTCGGAGTCGCGCATGGGGCGCCCACCGTAGCAGCGATGGGGCGCGCGGCGAGCCTCGCGGCGTCACTTCTTCGTGTCGCGGCGCGCTTCCAGCTGTTCCCAGCGTGCGATTTTCTCCGAAAGATCGCGCTCGGCACGCGCATGTTCTGCGCGCAGCGCCGCGGCTCCGTCGCCGCCGCCTGCGTACAGCTCCGGAGCGGCGAGGCGCGCGGCGAGCGCCTTGACCGACTCCTCGAGGGCGGCGACGTCGTCGAGCGCGCCGTCGAGCTCGCGTCGCTCGGCGAACGAGAGCGGCTTGTGCTCGGTGACGACCGGGGGCGCCGCGACGACGACGGCGGCGACCGGCGGGGCCTGCGTGCTCGCCCCACGCGGCGCCGAGGCAGGCGGCGGGCGCAGCGACTTGTAGGTCGAGTAGCCGCCCGGGTAGAGCGCGACCGAGCCCCCCGGCTCGAACGCGAGCGTCGCGGTGGCGACGCGGTCGAGGAACGCGCGGTCGTGCGACACGATGAGCGCGCAGCCTGGCCAGTCGATGAGCATCTCCTCGAGCGCGCCGAGCGTCGCCACGTCGAGATCGTTGGTCGGCTCGTCGAGCAGCAGGAGGTTGGCGCCCGTGCGCAGCGCCTTGGCCAGCGCGACGCGCGCGCGCTCGCCCCCCGAGAGCGAGCCCACCTTCTGGCGCTGCTTCTCGCCGTCGAAGAGGAACTGCTCGAGGTACGTACGCACGTCGATGGTGCGATCGCCCAGGATGATGACGCCCGCGCCCGTGCGGTCGGCGCCCTTGTGGCCCGCGACGTCGTCGAGCACCGACCAGTCGTCGCGAAGCTCCGAGCGCTCCTGGGCGACGTACTGCACGCGCGTGTTGCTCCCGAGCACGACGCGCCCCTCGACGGCCGCGAGCTTGCCCTCGACGAGCTCGAGCAGCGACGTCTTGCCCGCGCCGTTGGCGCCGACGATGCCGATGCGGTCGCCCGAGACGAGGCGAAGCGTGAGGTCGCGCACGAGCGTGCGGCCGGCGCGCTCGAGGCGCACCTGCTCGAGATCGAGGATCGTCTTGCCGAGCCGCGCGGCGCTCGCGTCGAGCCCCTCGAAGTTGACGCGCGCGCGGTCGGGCGGGCCGTCGGCGGCGATCAGCGCGCGCGCGCGATCGACGCGGGCCTTCTGCTTGGTCGAGCGAGCCTTCGCGCCGCGCAGCAGCCAGGCGCGCTCGCGTCGGAGCTGGTTCTGGCGGTTCTGCTCGGTGCGCGAGGCGTGCTCGAGCGCCTCGGCCTTCTGCTCCAGGTAGTCGGCGTAGCCCCCGTCGTACGAGGTGAGGCTCCCGACATCGAGCTCGACGATGCGGTCGGCGATGGCGTCGAGCACGTAGCGGTCGTGCGTGACGATGAGCACCGCGCCGCGGAACCCGTCGACGAGGTAGCCCTCGAGCCACTCGATCGTCTCGACGTCGAGGTGGTTGGTCGGCTCGTCGAGGATGGCGAGGTCGGGCTCGGCGACGAGCAACCGCGCGAGCGCGACGCGCCGGCGCTCGCCGCCGCTCATCTCGCCGACGGGGCGATCGAGATCGCGCACGCCGAGGTGCCCGAGCATCTGCCGCGCGACGTGGCCGCGGTCCCACCCGCCGAGGTGCTCGATCGTCTCGGCCAGGCTCGCCTGCTCGTCGAGCAGCGCCGACGAGTGATCGCCCGCCTCGAGGGCGCGCGTCACCGCGGCGTAGCGCTCGCTGGCCGCGTGCCACGCGGCGAGCCCCTGCTCGACGATGGTCGTCGGCGTCGCGGCGGGGTCGAGCACGGGCTCCTGCGCGAGGTAGAGGACGGTCGCGTCGCGTCGGCGATCGACGACCCCCTCGTCGGCGGGCTCGAGCCCCGCGAGGATGGAGAGCAGCGTCGATTTCCCCGAGCCGTTCGCGCCGATGAGGCCGATGCGCTCCCCCTTGCGGATGGTGAGCGCGAGATCGCGGAACAGGACGTGGGGACCGAACGCCTTACCGAGGCGCCGCGCGGAGACGACGGGCATGGATTCCTTCAGCGCCCGCGGCGACGACGCGTCCGCGAGAAGAGCAGCAGCGCCAGCGCGGCGATCGAGGCGCCGCCGGCTCCGCGGTTGGCCGCGGCGCGGCAGCCGCACCCGCCGTTCGACGGGGCGCCCTCGCCCGCGCTCGAGATGTGGCTCCCGCCCCCCGACGCGCCACCGGCCGAGCCGCCGTCGCCGAGGCCGCCGTCGGGCACGACGCAGCCGCCGTCCTTGCAGACGTAGCCGGGCAGGCAGTTGCACGCGTCGTCCTTGCACACGCCGTCGGCCGGGTCGCACGTCTGGCGATCGGCGCACGTCACGCCCGTGCAGTGGGGCACGCACCCCGCGACGTCGTCGCAGCGCTGGCCCGAGGGGCACGCGGCGCCCGCGCACAGCCCGACGCAGCCCCCCGCCGCGTCGCAGTGCAGCCCGCCGGTGCACATGACGCCGACGCAGGGCGCGGGCACGCACAGGTCGGTCGCGCCGCGGTCGCACGCCTCGCCCGCGCCGCAGCCGACGTCGCCCGCGAAGCAGTCGCAGCGGGGCTTGCACGCGCCCCCGACGCACGTCGCGGCGTTCGGACAGACGACGTGGGCGCAGGGGTCGACGCACGCGCCGTCGCGGCACGTCTGGCCGAAGGGGCACACGACGCCCTCGCACGCGGGCTTGCACAGGTGCGCGACGTCGTCGCACACGCTGCCGGCGGGGCAGCCTCCGACGGTGCAGTCCTTCGGCACGCAGAGCAGGCCGAGGTCGGTCGCGGTGCACGCCGAGCCGGGCGAGCAGGAGGTGAACTCACCCGCCTTCTTGCACGGCGGCACGCACACCGAGGCGAGGCAGGTGCCCGTCGCGCACGCGCCCGGCGCGCTGTCGCAGTCGAGGTCGGGGTCGTCGCACCGCTCGGGCGCGCCGGGGTGCACGGCGGGGTTCGCGTCGTCGCAGTCGCACACCTGCGGGGCGCCCGGGCACGCGCAGTCCACGAAGCCGTCGACGTCCGCGTCGGGGCAGACGCCGGCGCCCGACTCGGTGAGCCCCGCGACGGCGTCGAGCTCGGCCTCGCTCGAGTCGTAGGCGCACGCGGGGAAATCGAGGCCGTCGTTGCCGGCGATGACGGCCGCGTAGCGGAACGTGATGCCGCACGGCAGCGCGAACACCTGCGTGAACGAGTCGTCCTCGACCGCGTAGTCGCTCGTGTCGCCGCACGCGGCGTGCCCCGACGGGTCGGGCCCGCGCGTGGAGAACCAGCCCCACGTATAGATGCCCGAGAGCACCGCGCGGTTCCACTTGTGCGGGTCGGCGCCCTGCGTCGTCGGCTGCGTGATGACGTCGCGCGAGGTCGGGTCGTCGGTGAGGTAGACGGTGTACTCGAGCGACTCGCACGGCTGCGGGCCGTGGTCGTTCTGCGCGAAGATCGCGACCTTGTTCGACGGCCCGCCGAGATCGAAGACGATGCCCTCCCACGGCAGGTAGGCGCCGCCGACGCCGTCGGCGATGCACGAGTGGAAGTTGGGGCAACCGTTGGCGTCGAGCGCGTGGTCGGCGAGCCGGCAGGGGTGGCCCCAGAGGTGGTCGAGCGCGTTCAGGCCCGTCGAGAGCGTGGCGAGCGTGCAGGTGCCCGCCGTGCACGCGTACAGCCCCGGGCAGTCGTAGGGGGGCGTGGAGGTGCCGGGGTTGCACCCCGCGCAGTTCAGCTCCGCGCAGCCCGGGTACGTGTTGACGACCTTGCCGAAGAGCGGAAGCTGGTCGCCCGTGCGGCCGTTGGCGTCCTGGAAGATGGCGTTGTTCACGCCGCCGGAGGCCTGGATCTCGGCCGCGCACGCGTCGGTCGACGCGGGGGGGTTCGAGTCGCAGACGCCGGTCGAGGCGCGCGCGTCGCGCGCGCCGAGCCAGGCGATCGCCGCCGCGGCTGCGAGCAGGCGACGCGCGAGCGCGCGGCGGGCGGGGCGGTCGAGGAGGCGCACGGGGCCCATGCTAGCGGAGTCGAGGCGGGGGCGCCCTCCGACGGTCACCCCCGACAGCGCGTGACGCCCGTGCTACCCCGTCGCGCGTGCGCGTCGCCTCGCTCCTCTGGCTCGCCTGCTGCGCCTGCGCCTGCGCTGGGTGCGGGGCCGCCGACGAGCCTGCGTCGGGGCCAGCCTGCGCCTCCTGCGCGACGCCCGACGGCGCCGCCGACGCGACCGACGCGGCGAGCGACGTCGCGTCGGGCCCGTCTCCCTGGGCCACGAGCGTGGTGTCGTTCACCCCGGGTTCCGACGCCGGATTCGGGCAGTCCACGATGCCCGCCGTCGTGCTCGGCCCGCCCCAGGGCGCGGGCCGCTGCCAGGGCTCGCTCGACGTGGTCGCGCTCGGCGACGGCGGCGAGATCGTGCTCGCGATGGGGCAGACCATCGTCGACGCGCCCGGCGTCGACTTCGTCGTGTTCGAGAACGCCTTCGTCGCGGGCTGCGGCGCCGACGACGCGCTCGCCTTCGCCGAGCCTGCCGAGGTGGCGGTGAGCGAGGACGGCGTCGCGTTCACGGCGTTCCCGTGCACGGCGACGACGTACCCCTTCGGCCAGTGCGCCGGGTGGCACCCCGTGCTCGCGAAGGGGGCGGCGAGCGCGCCGCTCGACCCCGCGACGTCCGGCGGCGACCCCTTCGACCTCGCCGACCTCGGCCTCGCGCGCGCCCGCTACGTGCGCATCCGTGACGTGCGGTCGGGGCGCGGCGCGGCCCCCTCGGCGGGCTTCGACCTCGACGCCATCGGCGTCGTGCACGGCGGCTGACCGGCGCCCCTTGCGGCCCGCGGCGGCGCGCGTGTAGCGTCCGCCTCGCAATCGGTCCTGCTCCCCGCGAGGGGCGCGGGCTCGAGGGAACCCGGTGAGAATCCGGGGCTGTCCCGCAGCGGTATGCAGGAACGACCGCCGTCAAATGCACTGGTCGCAAGACTGGGAAGCGACGGCCACTAGGAGCACCGACCCGACGAGGGGCGGCCAGCCTGCGAGTCCGAAGACCTGCCGATTGCCCGTGCGCCCGTCGGCGCGCGGTTCTGGCTGAACCTCCGCAGGAAAGAGGCAGACCGTCATGGGGCCCCACCCGGGGTCCGGGCCCGCGCGTGGGCCCGGCCACGCCCCCGCCATTCGACGAGCCGGACCGAGGTGCGCCCGATGGGTCGCGCTGGCGGCGACGCTCGCCCTGCGCCCCGCGCTGGCCGACGAGCCCCCCGAGGTCGAGATCGTCGGCGACGCGCCGTCCGCGCCCTCGAAGAACCCCGGGGTCGCCGGCTCGGTCATCCGCGAGGAGCGCCTGCGCTCGCCCGGTCTCGACGCGGGGGACGTGCTGCGCACGCAGCCGGGCATCGCGGTGACCGAGACCGGCGGCCACGGCGCGCTCTCGACCGCGAGCATCCGCGGCGCCACGTCCGCCGAGACGCCCGTGTACCTCGCAGGCGTGCGCCTCAACGACGACGTCGGTGGCACCGCCGACCTCTCGCTCGTGCCGCTCTGGCTGCTGCACCGCGTCGAGATCTACCGCTCGCACGCGCCCGCCGA
Source organism: uncultured delta proteobacterium (assembly GCA_903893335.1). GTDB lineage: Bacteria > Myxococcota_A > Polyangia > Polyangiales > Polyangiaceae > CAITLX01. The sequence continues at coordinate 6,650 of CAITLX010000484.1, forward strand.
GGCCGACCGCCTCGGCATCGGCGGCGCGATCTTCTTCGAGCCTCGACGCCCCCGGCGAACCGAGGGCGCCGTCGGCGCGATGGCGGGCAGCTTCGGCGCACGCGGGCTCTGGGGGCACGTCGCCGCCGGCGACGCCGATCGCGCGGCGCTGGTGGGCGTGCGCTTCGCCGGCGCGGCCAACGACTACGGGTACGTCGACGACCGGGGCACGCGCTTCGACCCGAGCGACGACCGTCAGGCGCGGCGCACCAACGCCGACACGCGCACCGTCGACGCCTGGGCCATCGCGACGACCAAGCTCGGCGACCGCGGGCGCGCGGACCTCGTCGTCAACGCGGTCGGGCGCGAGCAGGGGCTGCCGGGCCTCACGCTCTTCCCGAGCGCGCGCGCGCTCGTCGCAGTCGCGCGAGCTGGCCGCCCTGACCGCGACGCTGCCCTGCGGCGACGGCGGCTGCACCCTCACCTCGACGACGAGCGCGCTGTTCGCGCGCACCTCGTACGACGATCCGCTGCGCGAGGTCGGCCTGGGCACGACGACGCTCGACGTCGCCGGCACGCGCTTCGAGCAGGGCTTCTCCGCGCACCTCCCGCTCGGCGCGGGCGTGACCCTCGCGCCGAGCGCGCGCGCCTCGCTCGAGCGGCTCGCGATCGACCCCAGCGCGGCCGACCCGCTGCGCGCGCGCCGCGTGTTCGCGCGCGCCGCGGCGCTCGTGGAGTGGGAGGCCACCGACCTGCTCACGCTGCGCGCGCTCGGCAGCGGCGAGTGCCACTCGACCTCGCTCGACGGGCGCGCGCCGTGGGACCTGGGCCAGCCGGCCGGAGGAGACGACGGCGCGCTGTGCACGCAGCTCGAGCCCGCCGGTCGCGTCGGCGCGCAGCTGGGCGACGCGCCCGTCGCGCTCTTCGTCAACGCCGGGCGCTACGCGCGCGTGCCGACCCTCGCCGAGCTGTACGGCCTGTCGGGCGCGGTGCGCGGCAACGCGGCGCTCTCCTCCGAGCGCGGCGTCTCGGCCGACGTGGGCGTGCGCGCGACGGCCCCCGCCCGCAGCGCGCTCGCAGGCGGATCGATCGATCTCTTCGCGTTCGCGCGCCGCGCCGACGGCCTCGTCGCCTACGAGCGCTCGGGGCTCGGCTACGTGCGCCCCTACAACGTGGGCGCGGCGCGCGTGCTCGGGCTCGAGCTGCTCGCGTCGTACCGCGCCGCCCGCTGGGTGCGCGCCGAGCTCGCCGCCACGCTGCTCGATCCGCGCGACGTCTCGCCCGATCGCGCGACGGCCAACGCTCTCCTGCCCTACCAGCCGCGCCTCATCGCGGTGCCGCGCGTCGAACTCTCGACCCGCGCGCCGCTGCCCGGCGTCGCCGAGGCCAAGCTCGCCGCGTCGTACTTCTACTCCGCGAGTCGCTACGCCGACGCCGCAGGCCTCGTCGTGCTGCCCGCGCAGCAGTCGCTCGACGTCGAGGGCGAGGTCTCGCTGCTCGGCGAGCACCTCGCGGTGCGCGGGCGCGTCGCCAACGTGCTCGATCAGGCGCGCACCGACCTCATCGGTTACCCGCTGCCGGGCCGCGCCGCGTACCTCGCGCTCGAGGGTCGGCTGTGAGGCGCCTCGCGCTCGCCGGCTCGCTCGCGACGCTCGCCGCGTGCGGCGTCTCGCCCGTCTCGGGGACGACCGGGGGCGCCGCGCTCGACGGCGGCGCGGGGGGCGCGTGCCCGCGCGCGCTCGCCGTCGTCGACACGGACTACGCCTCGACCAACGTCTCGCTCGTGTCGCCCGACGGGCAGGTGCGCTCGGCCTCGCTCGTGTCGAGCGCGTCTGCGGCGCCCGGCCTCACCACCGCGCTCTCCGGGGACGTCGTCCTGCCGCTCGCGCGCCCCGCGTCGGGCGAGATCGTCCTCATCGACCGCTACCCCAACGCCGTGCTGACGTGGCTCGACCCCGCGACCGGCGACGTGCTCGCGCAGGCGTCGGTGGCGACGGGCTTCTCGTCGAACCCGCACGATTACCTCGAGGTCGGCGCGCACCGCGCGTACGTCACGCGCTACGGCGCGAACCCGTCGCCGGGGCGCGAGCCGTTCGACGAGGGGGGCGACCTGCTCGTGCTCGACACGACGACGCACGCCGTCACGGGGCGCGTCGCGCTCGCGCAGAGCGGCGACGGGGCGTACGCGCCGCACCCCGATCGCATGGTGCGCGTGGGCGGCGCGGCGTGGGTCTCGCTGCAGCGCTTCGACGCCTCGTTCGCCTCCGCGGCCGACGCGCGCGTCGTCGGCGTCGACGTCGCGACCGACGCGGTGCGCTTCTCGCTCGACCTGCCCGGCCTCGCCAACTGCGGCAGCTTCGCCGCGTCCCCCTCGGGCAAGGTCGTCGCGCTCGCCTGCTCGGGCGTGCTCGGGCCGCACGTCGCGCTCGACGGGCGCAGCGCCGTGGTGCTGCTCGACGCCACCGCCGAGCCGCCGGTCGAGCTTCGGCGCCTGGCCGTCGCCGTGGCGCTCGGCGCGCCGCTCGCGCCCCCGCTCGCGTTCGCGAGCGAGGAGACGCTCGTCGGCGTCGCGTTCGGCGACGTCGGCGGCGGACGCAGCGACGTCGCGTACGCGGTCGATGCGCGCACCGGAGCGGTCACGCGCCTGCTCGACGCAGGCGCCGCCTTCGCGCTCGGCGACGTGCGCTGCTCGCCGGGCTGCAGCGGGCTGTGCTGGCTCGCCGACGCCCACTCGGGCGCGCTGCGCTCGTGGGACGCGGCGACGACGCCACTCGCGCCGCGCGACGCGCTCGTGGTCGACACCGCGATCGGTCTGCCGCCGCGCGGGCTCGGCGAGCTGTGAGGGGCGCGGCCGCGCACGCCGCGCCGCCCGCCTGACCTCAGCGCACGCGCAGCGTCACGATCGAGCCCCGGCTCGCCCGATCGAGCGCGATCGCGTCCGAGCGCGCGCCGAGCGACGCCGAGTCGCGCTCCGTCAGGTCGCTCGCGACGACCTCTGCGCCTCCGAGCGCGGGCGCGAGGCGCAGCGTCGCGGGACCGGGCAGGAGCAGCGCGCGCACGATCGCCCCCTCGCCCCGCTCGGCGGGCTTGATCGTGGAGATCACCGCGTCCCCCTCGACGCTCGCGAGCGAGGCTGTGGGCGCGAGGTCGAGCGCCTCGCCCTGCGCGAGACCGACCCGCACGAGCCGCACCGGGCGGTCGAAGTCCTGCGCCGCGCGGTCGGCCTCGGCCGGAGAGGCCGCGCGCTCGAGGCGCCACACGATGCGGTGCAGCCGCGTGTCGGTGCCCGTGCCCCCCTCCATGTCGCACTTCTCGGCCCGGGCGTCGCGCGCCAGCATCCACTCGATCTCGCCCGTCGCAGCGGCGCGCACGCCGGTCGATTGACCGAGCAGCACCGCGACGGGGCCGAACGACGCCCACGCGACCGCGGGCCAGAAGGTCGGCGCGTAGACGCGCTCGAGCGGGTGCGTCGCGTAGCCTCCCGGCCCCGAGGTGCGCAGCGTCGCGTCGTCGGCGGTGGCGAAGGCGAACACCACCGTGCGCGTCGTGCCCGGAGCCGCCCCCGTCGTGACGGCGAGCTCGGGCCCGAGCGCGCCCACGTCGAGCGCGATCTCGCGCGTGCTCGACTCGGCGTCGAGCGCGACGCGGACGCGGTACGCCGAGCGCTCGACGACGCGCACCGCGTCGCTCGTCGCCGTCGGCGCGCGCTCGGTGAGCGCGCAGCCGGGCATCTCGTGGCCGAGGCGCCAGAGGCCGCCGTCGTCGTCGTAGTCGCGCAGCGCGAACGAGTCGCCCGCGAGCGCCTCGACGCCGTCGAGTCGCACCGACGTCAAGGCGAAGCTCCCTTCGCGCCGCTTCGCCTCGACCCGCACGCGCGCGTTGGCGACCACGACGGTCGCGACGTCGGCGCCCGAGGTCGCAGCGCCCGAAGCGTCGAGCGTCTCGAGCGTCACGCGGACCGGGGGCGCGGGGGCGGCGCCCGGCAGCACGTCGATGACGCGGTACGAGAAGGGCGCGACGCCCGCGAGCGCGAGCTCGAACGTCGCGGTCGAGTCGTCGGCCGCGGGCTCGTGCGCGAGCACCAGCGGCGCCGGCGCGCCGTCGACGACCGCGTGCAGCGCGGGCGGCGTACCCGCGACGATCGGCCAGACGACGGACGCGACCGCGTCGCGCGTCGCGCTCGCGGCGTGCAGCGCGACCACGCGCCCGACCGCGTCGCTCGCGATGGGCACGCGCGACGCGAGCGTCGCCGCGACGTGGGCGAGCTGGCGCTCCCCCGCGGCCTGAGCCGTCGCGAGCCAGGGGAGCTCCTCGTCCGCGACGACGGCGTCGGCGGAGGTGCCGGTGACGAAGTCGTGGTGGTCGCTCAGCGTGAGGGTTCGGAACGCGGGTGCGGCCTGGGCCTGCAGCGCGCGCCCCTCGTCGCCGAGGAGCGCCGCGAAGGGCTCGGCGAGCAGGAACGGCGCGGCCGCGTCGCGCACCGCTCGCTTCACCGTGGCGCGCGAGCCGTAGAACCCCATGTAATAGGGCGAGAGCTCCCCCTTCACCCGCGGCAGCGCGTCGCGGTGAAAGCCGACGAGCTTCGCGTACACGTCGTACGGGGCCACCGTCGCCCAGACGCCGGTCGTCGGGTAGCGGCGCGCGTTGTACCCGTCGAGGTAGCTGAGAAGAGCGTCCTTCGGGTGCGCGAAGTCGCAGCCGACGGGCACGAACCGGTAGGGCGTGCGCGCCCAGCCCGCGAGCTCGGCCGCGTACTTGTCGATGCGCGCGTCGGTGAACGACGCGTCGCCGTGGAACGCGCCGAGGTGGCCGCCGGGCACCTGGAACGGCTCGTCGTAGTCGAGGTCGTCGCCCATGCAGTAGAGCCCGGGGCTCGCGAGGAAGGTGGCCAGCACCTCGGCGCCCCCCTCGCCCTGCCACACGAAGTCGGCGCTGCCGGCCGCGAGGAGCGCAGAGGCGCTCGAGCCCTCGTGCGGCGGCGCGGTGGGTCGCGCGATGCGCTCGTAGATCGAGAGCGCGCCGTCGATGCGCGAGAACGCGACGCTGTCGAAGCCCGCCGCGGCGAGCACGTCGGGGGCGGTGCCGCCGTGGCCGAACGAGTCGGGCAGCCACGCCGAGGTGGGGCGCACGCCGAGCCGCCCCTCGGCGACGAGCGAGCCGTACAGCCAGTCACGGAAGAGCACCTCCCCCTCGGGCAGCAGCGTGTCGGGGCTCGTCATGCCGCCGCCGACGACGTGCAGCTGGCCGCGCGCGGCGGCTGCAGCGAGCCTCGCGGCCTCCTCCGGGTGCTCGGCGAGGTGGCGGTCGAGGTAGGCCATCTCTGCGATGGAGTAGAAGGCGCGCGGATCGCGCTCGACCAGCTCGCGCGCCTCGACGAGGAGCGCGCCGACGAAGCGCGCGTAGTAGTCGTCGAACGTGCGCTGCCAGTCGATGTCGAGGTGCGCGTTCTGCGCGAAGACGAGCACCGCCTTCGCCTCGTCGGGGACACCGAGGCTGCGCCGCAGCGCGGGCTCGTCCATCGGCCCCTCGGCAGCGGTCACCCCGTCGTCGGACGCCGCGCACCCGGCGGCAGACGCAGCGACGAGCAGGAGCACCACGGCGGCACGCATCGCGCGATGCTTACCCGGCGACCGAGGGCGCACAAGCGGTCGCGACGGTCGCAGCAGAGGGCGGTATTCTCTGCCCTGACATGCTCGCCACCACGCCCTCACACGCCGCGCGACGCGCGCGCCTCGTCGGCTCTCTCGCGACGCCGTTCGCGCTGGCGCTCGCCGGCTGCAGCGGGGGCGGCGAGGTGGGCGCCGACGTCGCGCCGAGCGCAGACGGCGGCCCCGCCGACGTGTCGAGCGACGGCGCGAGCGCGGAGTCGTCCGGCGACGCAGCCTCGCTCGACGACGCCGCGAGCGACGCGCCCGACGGCGGCGACGGCCCGTGGCGCAGCGCGCTCTACCCCGAGGCGTGGACGCCGGACTTCACCGGCGGCGCGGGGCAGTTCCTGCACGACTTCAGCTACGCCGGCTACCACCGCAGCGAGAGCGCGTTGCCCACCGACTGGCCGGGCATCACCGCCGACGTCACCGCGTACGGCGCGCACGCAGGCGGCGTCGACGACAGCGCGCCGGCGTTCGCCGCCGCCATCGCGGCGGTCGCGGCGGCGGGCGGCGGGGTCGTCTACGTCCCCGACGGCGAGTACCTGCTCGCCTCGCCGATCGTCGTGCGCGCCTCGCGCGTGCTGCTGCGCGGGCAGAGCCGCGCCGGCACGCGCCTGCGCTTTCCGTCGCTCGTGGGCGGCTCCGCGAGCCTGCGCTTCGTCGGCGCGGCGGAGCCCACGGTCGGGCGCGTCGCTCTCGCGGCCGACGGCGTCGCGCGCTCGCGCGAGGTGCGCGTCGCCGACGCGTCGGCGTTCCACGTCGGTGACGACGTGCTCATCGACTTCGTCATCACCCAGGCGTTCGTCGACGAGCACGCGATGGGGGGCCTCTGGGACACCGGCGCCAACTCGGCGGTCGGAGCCCGCAAGGTCTTCTTCCGCCGCACGATCACGGCCGTCGACGCGACGCTCGCCCTCGCACGCATCACCCTCGACGTGCCCCTGCGCTACCCGACGAAGGTGCGCGACGACGCGTCGATCCGCGTCGACACCGGGGCGATCTCGGAGTGCGGCCTCGAGCACCTCTCGGTCGACGACGTGGTGTCGACGAGCGACGCCTTGGCCGACCCGCGCGCGCACGCGATCTCGTTCGAGCGCGCGCAGGACTGCTTCGCGCGCGACGTCGGCACGTACGCCACGGCCTCCGACGCGACCCACCACCTCCGCTCGGGGGGCATCTACGTCGGCGCGTCCAAGCGCGTCACCGTCGCGTCGAGCGCGATGGAGCACGCGCAGAACCACGGCGACGGCGGCGCCGGGTACGCCTTCGAGGCGAGCGCGTCGAGCGAGGTGCTCTTCGTCGACGACCGCGCGAGCGACGTCCGGCACGGCTTCATCCAGAACTGGGACTTCGGCTCGAGCGGGCTCGTCTTCCTGCGCTGCGACGCCGAGGGGGACACGGCGGTGAACTCGGGGTTCTCGATGTCCGGCACCTCCGAGTTCCACCACCGCCTCGCGATGGCGAGCCTGTACGACGGCTGCCACGACAGCAGCGGCTTCAACGCCTTCAACCGCGGCGCCGACAGCTCGAACGCCGGCCACGCGGCCACGCAAAACGTGTTCTGGAACGTCTCGGGCAGCGGCGCGGCGTCGCGGCTGCGCTCGTACCAGGCCGGCGACGGCTACGTCATCGGTACGCGCGACCTGACCGTGCGCGTCGTCGCCGACCTGCTCGACCACGCGCTCGGCTACGACCTCGGCACCGAGCCGACCGACCACCTCGAGGGGCAGGACCGCGGCGCCGGGCTCGAGCCCGCGTCGCTCTTCGACGACCAGCTCGCGCGGCGGCTCGGGCGCTAGCGACCGCGCGTCTCACTCGTGGCCCCTCCGGGACTCGAACCCGGACGTCCCTCGCGGGACAAGGGATTTTAAGTCCCCTGCGTCTACCGTTCCGCCAAGGGGCCCGTATTCAGTCGTGCACGACGATGAACGCCCCTTCGCCCCACACCGAGTGCCAGCCGTCGGGGAGCGCGGGCGCGGCCCAGTCGAAGACGCGGCGCGCGTCGAGCGGCGAGAGGCCGACGCCGGGCGTCCCCTTGGTCGCCCCGAAGTTGGTCAGCCACCACGAGGCCTCGAGCGCGATGCGACGGTCGGAGCCCGCAGTCGCGCCGAGCACGACCAGCGGCGTCTCGGCGCGCGCCCTGCCGAGCGGCACGGCGACGTCGAACGGAGCGGCAAGCGTGCGGTGCTTCGAAGCGACGCGGAACTTGCCGCGCGCCGTGTCGGGGCCGACCGCTCCGAGCGTCGCGTACACGACGCGATCGCCCTCGCGCAGCAGCACCGCGTGCGTACGCGCGTCGACGTCGACGAACCTCTCGGCGGCGCCGAGCCCGTAGCTCGCCGCGGCACGCGGCATGACCTCGATCGCGTCGCTCGCGCGCAGGAAGGCCCCGGGCTCGGTCGTCTCGACGAAGACGTCGCCGCCGACGCGCACGCGCTTGTCGGAGAGCGTCACCACGGTGCCCGGCGCCCAGCTCGGCTCGCCGGCGCGAAAGGCGCCTCCCTCCTGGTGGTAGGGCGCGCGCCGCTTGCCGTGCACGATCGCGAAGCGCGCGGCGCCGGAGATCTCGGTGCCGTGGAACGCGGAGACGACCGCGCGCCGCACGCGCTCGCGCGGCACGAGCAGCAGGTCGGGCGTCACGAGCCACACGCGCCCGTCGGCGTCGACCTCGCCGACCCACCCGATCGGCGCGCCCCCCGACACGACGCCGACGACGGGAGAGCCCGCCGCGACCGGGCGCGGGGCGTAGGGCGCGAAGGCGCCGGCGCGTAGCTCGTCGGGCATCGCCTCGCCCGACGGCGCGCTGTCGACGGCCTCGGGCGCGAGCTTCTTCTGCAGCGCCGCGAGCCCAGGCTCGCTCGCGCGCTGCTCTCCCTTGGTCGGCACGCGCGCGTACAGCGGCGACTCGGTGGCGAAGCCGTAACTGGCCGGCAGCGGGCCGCTCGTGCCCCGCGCCCAGCGCGCGAGCACGCGCACCGCGGGGCTCGTCGCGTCGCGCGTGGTCCCCTCGCCGGCGCAGACGAAGCCAGCCGGAGCCACCGGCACCCACGGCGTCGCGCAGCCGTCGCCCGCGCTCGCCGCGCGCGTGGCGTCGATCGCGGCCGAGCCCCCCGCCCGCACCACGCCCACCCGAGGCGACTTCGCCGAGGCAGCCGCGCGCACGTCGAGCGCCGCGGCGGTGACGTACACGCGCTCGCCGGCGTCGGCGCGAGCCACCGGGGCGAGCAGCGCCACGGCGACGCACGTCGTCAGCCCGGCCGCGACGCGCGAACGCGTCGGCCCGCGAGAG
>CAITLX010000485.1 GCA_903893335.1 uncultured delta proteobacterium
CTGTGAGTTCGGAGCGCGGCAACGGCGCCGAGCAGGGTGCGTGTGGGGCCGAGCGCTGCGAGCGGATCGTGCGGCGGCGCCGCCGTCGCGGAGGCAGCCGCGGCGGTCGAGGGGAGCGCGGCGACGCGCACCACGCCGAGCGGCGCGCGGGCGGTGTCGTACGCGTGGCGCGCCGGGTCCCAGTACGGAAGGGCGAGCGCGCCGAGGTCGACCTCGCCCGCCACGCGCGGGCGCACGATCCAGGTGAACGTGCGGCTGCCGCGCACCTTGCCGTCGCGCAGCTCCATCGCGTCGCGCACCTGCGGCTCGAGCCACTCGACCTTCGCCTGACCGGGCACGCGCAGCGACGAGGGCACGTTGCCGACGCCGCTGAGCACGGCGGTGACCGCGACCGCTCCGCCGACCTCGGCCGACCTCGGCTCGACGGTCGCCGAGAGCGTGTAGGCCCCGACGTCGCCGAGCGCGTAGCCCGTCGGTCGCCCCGCTGCCGGCGGCTCGTCGACGTGCAGCGTGAGCGGCGCGCTCTCGCGCACCAGCGCGCGTCCGCGCAGGACGCCCTTCACCGCGAGGCGCATCGGGCCGATGGACAGGTCCCCGGCGCGCAGCGGGAAGAGCGCGACCTTGAACACGGCGTGCGCGCGGTACGGCTGGCCGCCGACCGACGCGATGCGCGTCTCGGTCGCGTCGGCCGGGGTGATGAGATCGCGGCGGAAGAAGTCGGCGACGGCGGGCTCGTGGATGTCGCCGATCTCGGGGGCGCCGCTGCGCACGTAGAGCCAGACGGTGAGCGTGACCTGCTCGCCGACCACGGCCGAGCGGCGATCGACCAGGGCGCGCAGGAAGGTGTTGGGGTCGGGCGCGACGTCGAGGGCAAGCTCGCCACCGTCGGGCGGGGTGCGCTGCGCGGGGGCGGGCGCCGCTGCGTCGTCGTCGGGGCCGAAGAGGTTGGGCAGGCCGGGCATCTGCGGCATGCCGGGGAAGCCGCCGAAGGGGTCGAACGGATCGGGGGCGCGAGCGCGCGGCGCGCTGCCTGCGGGGACCACCGTGACCACCATCGGCTGCGGGCGCATGCGCTGCCCGCCCCACACGAACGACGGCGCCTGCACCTGGAAGCGCCCCTCGCGCGTGGTGCCGACGCGCCAGGTCGCCGTGATGCCCGTGCGCTGCGAGAGGCGCCCGCCCGAGAAGCTGACCTCGGTCTGCGTCGAGACGCTGGGCCCCTGCGCCGTCATGCCGTCGGGGGGCGTGAAGCGCGGATCGGTCGGGCCGGCCTGGCCACTCGGCACCGTGACGGTGAGCTGAACGGTGAACGGCGCGCCGACGGCGACGACGTCGGGCGAGAGGCGCGCGGAGGCCTGCGGGGGGTCGTCGGCGCGGGCTGCACGCGCGAGCGCGAGGCACGCGACGGCGCACGCGAGCATCGCCAGCGGCGCGCGCAGCAGGCTCACTTGTCCGCCGCGCCGCGGAAGCGCCGCCCCGCGGCGCGGTTCTTCGCGTCTTGCTGCTGGAGCGTGGGGGACTGCTCGAGCATGTCGAGGATGCGGTCGTCCTGGTTGGCGCCGCTCGGCTGCGGCGGCGGAGGCTGCGCGCCGCCTGCCTCGGGTCCGCCGGCGTCCTGGCCCCCGCCGGCCTCCTGCCCCGCGTCCTGGCCGCCATCGGGCCCCCCTCCGCCTGCGTCGCGGTCGTCGTGACCCGAGTCGGGGGGGCCGCCGCCGTCGGGCGAGCCCGAGTCGCCCCCCTCGCCCGGCCCGTCGCTCGGCGCGTCGGAGGGGGCGTCGCTCGAGCCGTCCGAGCCGGCGTCCTTGCGGTTCTTCTCGTCCTCGATGCGGCGCAGCGCGATGGCGCGGTTCCACGCCGCGTCGCGCCCCACCGTGTCGCCCGCGTCGCCGCCGAGCCCCGGCACCAGCGCGAGCGTCTTGTCGTACGAGGCGACCGCGGCCTCGTACTGCCGGCGCAGGAAGTCGAGGTTGCCCGACAGGTAGTGGGCGCGCGCGCGCATCGCGACCTCGAGCGAGGCGTCGGCGGCGATGGCGTCGAGCACCCGCCGCGCGCACTCGACCTGCTCGGCGCGAAGCTCGAGCAGGCGCTGCTCCTCGGGCGTCGGCCCCGCGTCGCCGTACGACTCCTCGTCGCCGAAGCGCTTTCCGAACTGCTCGCCGAGGCGAAACAGCCCGAGCCCGAGGTCGAAGCTCGCGTTCGGCCGCTCGCGCACGCGCTCGGGCACGCCGAGGCCTGCGTCGACGCACGCCCCCGTGTCGAGGTAGCCCTCGAGCCAGGACGCGGCCGCCTGCGCGTCGCCCGCGTCGAGCGCGGCGAGCGCGCGATCGACGTCGGGCGCGTTGCGCTCGAAGGGGCGCGACGGATGGAAGTCGCACGCGGTGGTGCCGCCGCCGGCGAGCCCGAC
>CAITLX010000486.1 GCA_903893335.1 uncultured delta proteobacterium
CCGCGTGGATCGCCGCGTCGTCGCGCACCGCCGACGCCGAGCGCGCCCGCGCCGACCTCGCCGCCGAGGCCGCGCGGCTCGCCGCGACGCTCGACGCCGAGAGGCGCGCGTCGCAGGCCCAACTCTCGCTGCTCGACGAGGCGCGCGAGAAGCTCGGCGACACGCTGCGCGCCACGTCGGCCGAGGCGCTGCAGCAGAGCCAGACCTCGTTCCTGCACCTCGCCGAGGTGAAGCTGCGCTCGCTGCACGACGCGGGGCGGGTCGAGCTCGAGCGGCGCGAGCAGGCGGTGGCCGACCTCGTCGCGCCGGTGCGCGCGTCGCTCGAGAAGGTGGACGGTCAGCTCGCAGCGCTCGAGGTCGTGCGCGAGGGGGCGTACGCGACGCTGCGCACGCAGGTCGGCGAGATGCAGTCCGCGCAGGCCGATCTGCGCGCCGAGACCGCGCGATTGGTCACGGCCCTGCGCGCCCCCGCGGTGCGCGGCCGGTGGGGCGAGGTGCAGCTGCGGCGCGTCGTCGAGCTGGCGGGCATGACGCCGCACTGCGACTTCGAGGAGCAGCCCTCGTACGACACCGACGACGGCCGGCTGCGCCCCGACCTGGTGGTGCACCTGCCGGGCGACCGGCACGTGGTGGTCGACGCGAAGGCGCCGCTCGCGGCCTACCTCGAGGCGCTCGAGGCGCCCGACGACGCGACGCGGCGCGCGCGCATGCTCGACCACGCGCGCCAGATCCGCGCGCACATCACGACGCTCGGCCGCAAGGCGTACGGCGAGCGGGTCGAGGGGGCGCCCGCGTTCGTCGTGCTGTTCCTGCCCGGCGAGGTCTTCTTCTCGGCGGCGCTCGAGCACGACCCGACGCTGCTCGAGACCGCCATCGCCGAGAACGTCATCCTCGCGACGCCGACCACGCTCATCGCCCTGCTGCGCGCGGTCGATCTCGGCTGGCGCCAGGAGCGGCTCGACGGCGACGCGCGCGCCATCCGCGACCTCGGGCGCGAGCTGTACGAGCGGCTGGCCAAGCTCGGCGGGCACTTCGCCAAGGTGGGGCGCGAGCTGGGCAGCGCGGTCGAGGCGTACAACGCCGCGGTCGGGTCGCTCGAGGCGCGCGTGCTGCCGAGCGCGCGCAAGCTGCGCGATCTCGGCGCCGCGCCCGCCCACGTCGAGCTCGACGTGATCGCTCCGGTGGACACCACCCCGCGGGCGCTCGCCGCCGCCGAGCTCGTGGGGGACGCCGCGAAGAACGGGGAGTGACGCCCGCGCGACGGTCGGGCAACCACCGCCGCCGCGCGCTGCCGCTCGCCGCGCGCTTCGGGTAGACTCCGAGAGTCCATGACTTCCCTCCTCGCACGAAGCTCCCTCGTCGCGCTCTCGCTCGTCCTGCTCGCCGGAGTCGGCTGCGCGGTCGGCTCCGAGATCAGCGACGGCCCCGCGGGCGCGGGCGGAGCGCACCCCGTCGACGCCGGAGCGACGCCACACGACGCAGCCGGTGCCGACGCGAGCGCCGCGGACGCGGCCCACTGGCCCGACGCGTCCGCGACCGACGCGCACACGGACGCCGCGCTGCTCGACGGCTCTGGGGGAGCAGGCGGCGCAGGAGGCACCGGTGGTGCGGGCGGCGCAGGGGGAACCGGTGGAAGCGCGGGCAGCGGCGGCGCGGCCGGCGCGCCGGTGAGCTGCACCTCGCCCAATGGGTGCCCGACAGGCACCGCGCTCGGCACCCTGCGCGGCGACAAGGGGAGCGACAGCGTGCAGGCGACGGGCGCGACCTCCCAGTGGCTCACGGTGCGCCTGGTCGAGGCCGACAGCTCCCCCATCGGGCAGGGAATGCAGGTCGCCGCGACCCTCACCTCGCCCCCTGGCGCCAACTTCGACCTCTACCTCTACCTGAACAAGGGCTCCGACCAGAGCGCGTGCGGCTCGGCGTCCACCGACGAGTCGAAGCTGCTCGCCGGCCAGACGGACGTGGCGAACGTGCGCTGGGGCGAGGGCGCCATCGCCAACGGCGCCGTCGACGACCGCACGCTGTCCATCGAGGTGCGCCAGGTCTCGGGCACCTGCACCGCCGCCACCTGGTCGCTCGACGTGCAAGGCAACTGAGCCTCCGCCCCGACCGCCGCGCCGACGCGCGCGCCGCGCGCAGAGCTCACTTCTGGATGACGATCGGGTCGTCGATCGACGCGCCGGTCTCGTCGAACGCGCGCAGGGTGAGCTTCTTGCCGTCGACCTCGACCACCAGGTAGTGAAACGTCTCGACGTACTTCTGCGAGAACGCCAGCGGGTTGGTGTTGGCCTTGTAGTTGAGCAGCGCGCCCGCGCCGCCGGTCGTCACGTAGATCGTCCCCTCGGCCTGCGTCGCGACCTCGGCGCCCGCCTTGACCGGCCGCGTCGACTCGTAGCTGTGCTCGTGCCCGTTGAGCACGAGGTCGACGTGGTGCCGGTCGTAGACCGGGCAGAACCAGGTCTGGTCGTTGCCGTTCGAGTTGGCCGAGCTGTACGCGGGGCGGTGGTGCATCGCGATGGTGAAGGTCGGCGGCACCGCGCGCGCCGCGGCGGCGGCGAGGTCCTGGTCGGCGAAGGTGGCCTGCGTCGCGAAGTCGGCGTCGCTCTTGGGCGAGTCGTTGAGCACGACGAAGTGCGCTTGCCCGTAATCGAACGAGTAATACTCCTCGTTACCTGGCAATGCGAACTGTGCAAAGTAGCCCGTGGCCATCGCCTCGTGGTTGCCGTGCGCCGGCATGATCGGCGCCTTCGCGAAGAGGTCGCCCGCGGCGACGAACCACTTGTCCCACTGCGACTGGAACGCGCCGTCGTGCACGAGGTCGCCGGTGAACGCGATCCAGTCGGGGGCGACGGCGCCGAGCTTGGAGGCGACGGTCTGGAACTCGGGGTAGACGATGTTGTTCGAGTCGCCGACGACGCCGAAGCGGAACTTCGCCGCCGGGTCGGGGGTGGGCGCGGTGACGACGCCGTAGACCTTGCCCCAGTACCCGTCGCCGCCGACGGCATAGTAATAGGTGCGCTTCGGTGAGAGGCCGCAGAGGTGCGCCTCGTGGATGCGCACCGGCAGCGCCTGCTGGTCGAGCTGCGCGGTGGCGTAGGTGAACGAGACGCCCTCGACGAAGTGGTCGAGTTTGTCGGGGCTGTCGCCGTAGGCGACCCACGACGCGCGCGTGCCGGGCGCGGTGTTCCACACGACCGACAGCGTGGTCGCGGTGTCGAAGCGAAAGCTCGCGTGCACGTCGCGCGGCGCCGGGTCGGCGGCGTCGTACGCCTCGCTCGACCAGGCCGGGTCGGTGATGCCGACCGCCAGCGTCACGTCGCCGCAGGTGCCCGCCGTCCAGTGGTCCCCCGCGAGCGCGCCCGTCTGCACCGTGCCCACCACGCCGCCGGCTGCGCCCGAGTGGTCGATGACGGCGCTGCCGCCGCCGAGATCGCCGTCCTTGCCGGGGATCGCCTCGGAGGCCGCGTCGCCGGGCGCCGCGTCTGCCGTCACCCCGCCCGTGCCTGCCGCGCCGCCGCTCTCGGCGGGCGCCGAGTCGGACGCGCTGCACGAGGCCGCCAGCGCGGCGCCCACCGTCAGCCCGACCAGCCACGTCCACGAAGCCCCTCGAAGCGTTGTGCGCATCGTCTCAGGATGCAGGCTCCGCCCCCCGCCGACAAGCCACGGCGCTTGTGGGGCGGCCCCCGCTCCCCGTAGCCTCGCGAGAGCGCGGCGGGGGATAGGCCGCGCGCGAGGAGGCACGATGGTCCAGGGCAGGCAGGGTGCGGGCTGGGGCTTGGTCGTCGCGAGCGCGCTGCTCGTCGCAGGGTGCGGCACCGACGCCGAGGAGACGTCGGCCGAGACCGTGGGCGGCGGCGGGGCGGCCGGGGCCGACGCAGGCGACGGCGGCGACGTGCGCCCGACGTGCGGGACGACCACGGTGTACGACCCGCTCGCCCGCACGCTGCAAGCGTTTCCCGACGACTACTGGAGCGTGGACGACGCCGCCTCGGCGACCGGGATGCGCGTGCACCTCGTCGACGGCGACAACATGGTGCTGCCCGCGAGCAACAAGCCCTTCGCGAAGATCTTCGAGGACCTGTCGTCGCTCGACGGCTTCGGCGTGAACGCCGCGGCGCAGATCATGTTCAGCGCGAAGCTCGACGACGCGTCGCTGCCCGCGAGCGGCGCCGGCTCGGGCGACCCGCACGCGTCGGTGGTGCTCGTCGATCTCGACGCGTCGCCCATCGCGTTCCTCGACGTGGAGGTCGCGCAGGTGGCCGAGCGGCAGGACGATCCGCAGACGACCGTGCTCGTCACGCCGATGCTGCCGCTCGAGCCCAAGCACCGCCACGCGCTCGCGTTCACCTCGAAGGTGAAGGACGCGCAGGGGGGCTGCGTCGCCCCCTCGCCCGCGATGGCGTCGCTGCTCGACGCCACGGCCACCGACGCGAAGCTCACGCGCCTCGCGCCGCGCTACGCCGAGCTCGTCGCGAAGCTCACCGCCGCCGGCACCATCACGAGCGCGCGCGACCTCGTCGCGGCGACGGTGTTCACGACGCAGCACACGGTCGACGCGAGCGTCGCGGTCGCCACCGACATCCGGACCCACACGCACGCTTACACGCCGAGCGGCCCCTGCGCCGACACGGGCCCGTCGGTGCCCTACCTGACCTGCACCGGGACGTTCGACGCGGCCGATTACCGGGTCGCGGGCGACTACCTCGACGAGTCGAAGCTCGTGCCGCAGGTGCAGTACGCCCTCCCCGTCGTCGCGTACGTGCCGAAGACGGGCACGCCCCCCTACCGCACGATCGTCTACGGCCACGGGCTCGGCGGCGACAAGACGCAGGGCGCGCGGCTGGCCGATTTCGCGGCGCCCAAGGGCTGGGCGACGGTCGCCGTCGACGCGGTCGAGCACGGCGAGCACCCGAACAACCACGAATACCCATTGCCGGGCGTCGGCGGCGACACGCTCAACCGCGCGATGAACTTCTTCGCCGTCTCGCCCGCCGGCTCGCTCATCGACGGCCGCAAGCTGCGCGACAACTGGCGCCAATCGACCTACGACCGCTTGCAGCTCGTCGAGCTTCTGCGCGGGGGAGTCGACGTGACCGGCGACGGCACGGCCGACCTGGGCATCGACTCGCTCACCTACCTCGGCGTGAGCCTCGGCGGCATCATGTCGGCCGAGTTCGTCGCGCTCGCGCCCGAGGTGAAGGTCGCCGTGCCGATCGTGCCCGGCGCGCGCGTCACCTCGATCATCTCCGACGGCAAGCAGTTCGCCATCGTCATCACGCTGTTCAAGGGCTCGGCCACGCAGGGGGAGATCGCGCGCTTCTTCCCCCTGCTCCAGACGATCGTCGACCCCGGCGACGCGGGCTCGTACACGCGCCACATGGTCGCTGACCGGCTCGCGGGCTTCGACCAGGCGCGCCCACAGGTCTTGCAGCAGATGGTCATCGAGGACGAAATCGTCCCGAACTCGACCAACCGCTACTTCGCGCGCGGCCTCGGCGTTCCGCACGTCGGCGACGAGCTTCAAAAGCTCGGCATCGTGCCGCACGAGCCCAAGCTCCC
>CAITLX010000487.1 GCA_903893335.1 uncultured delta proteobacterium
CGCCGCCGCTCCCGTCGCCCCGCGTGGCTCCACTGCGCCCAAAGCGCCCGCGGCTGCGCCGACCGCCGCCCCCCCGACGCCGCCCCCCGGCGAGCACGCCGGGCAGACGGCCGCCGAGATCCTGCTCGAGCGCCGCCGCAAGCGCCCACGCTGAAGCACGCGCGAGGCGCCCCCCGCCCCGTGCTAGCGTCGAGCCGTGACCTCGCCCCCGCCGGCGCTCTCGGTGCGCGATCTCGTCGTCACCTTCCCGAGAGACGGCGGCACCGTCGAGGCCGTGTCGGGCGTCTCGTTCGACGTCCCGCGCGGGCAGACGCTCGGCATCGTCGGCGAATCGGGCTGCGGCAAGAGCCTCACCTCGCTCGCGCTGCTGCGGCTCGTCCCGCCGCCCGGCGTCATGACCGCGAGCCGCATCGCCCTCGCCGGGCGCGAGCTGACGGGCCTGCCCGAGCGCGAGATGCGCGCCTTGCGCGGCGCGAAGATCGCCATGGTGTTCCAGGAGCCCATGACCTCGCTCAACCCCGTCTACACCGCGGGCCAGCAGATCGCCGAGGCCATCCGCCTGCACGAGCCGGTCTCGCGGCGCGACGCGCGCACGCGCGCCGTCGAGCTCTTGCGCCGCGTCGGCATCCCCTCGCCCGAGCTGCGCATCGACGCCTACCCCCATCAGCTCTCGGGCGGCATGCGCCAGCGCGTGATGATCGCGATGGCCCTCGCGTGCGGCCCCGACGTGCTGGTGGCCGACGAGCCGACCACCGCGCTCGACGTCACCATCCAGGCGCAGATCCTCGACCTGCTGCGGCGGCTGCAAGGCGAGCTCGGCATGAGCGTCGTGCTCGTCACCCACGACCTCGGCGTCGTCGCCGAGATGGCCCAGCAGGTCGTGGTGATGTACGCGGGTCGCGTGGTCGAGAGCGGCCCGGTGCGCGAGGTGTTCGACGCGCCGCTGCACCCCTACACGCGCGGCCTGCTCGGCAGCGTCCCGCCCATCGGGCGTCCCCGCGGAGGTCCGCACGAGCGCCCCGCTCGCCTGCCGACCATCGAGGGCATCGTCCCCAGCCTCGGGTCGCTGCCGAGCGGCTGCGCGTTCCGCGACCGCTGCGCCTTCGCCGAGCCGCGCTGCGCCAGCGAGGCCCCCCTCGCGGTCGAGCTTCGGGCCGGGCACGCCTCGCGCTGCCACCTCGCCGAGCGGTGGGTCGCGTGACGGCCGCCCCGATCGACGCGCTGACCGCGGACGCCAAGCCGGCGCGCCCGCTCGTGCAGGTCGAGAAGCTCACCAAGCTCTTCCCGGTGCGCCGCGGCCTCTTCGCGCCCCCCGCGTTCGTGCGCGCGGTCGACGGCGTGACGCTCTACGTCCGTCGCGGCGAGACGCTCGGCCTCGTCGGCGAGTCGGGCTGCGGCAAGAGCACGCTCGGGCGCACGCTGCTGCGGCTCATCGAGCCCACCTACGGGCGCATCGTCTTCGACGGCGTCGACGTCGTGCCGCTCGACGCGCGCGCGCTGCGCGGGCTGCGGCGCCGCATGCAGATCGTCTTCCAGGACCCGTACGCGTCGCTCAACCCGCGCATGCGCGTGCGCGACATCGTCGGCGAGGCCATCCGCATCCACCGCCTCGCCGCGACGCCCGCCGAGGAGGAGGCCAAGGTCGCCGCGCTGCTCGGCAAGGTCGGCCTGCCCGCCGACGCCATGCGCCGCTACCCCCACGAGTTCTCCGGCGGCCAGCGCCAGCGCATCGGCATCGCGCGCGCGCTCGCGGTCGAGCCCGAGTTCATCGTCTGCGACGAGCCGCTCAGCGCGCTCGACGTCTCGATTCAGGCGCAGGTCGTCAACCTGCTGAGCGACCTGCAAGACGAGCTCGGCCTCTCCTACCTCTTCATCTCCCACGACCTGAAGGTCGTCGAGTACATGGCGCACCGCGTGGCGGTCATGTACCTCGGTCGCATCGTCGAGACGGCGTCGGCGGCCGACCTCTTCGCGCGACCTCTGCACCCCTACACCGTCGCGCTGCTCTCGGCCGTGCCGAGCGTCGGCGCCGACGGTCAGCGCAAGCTGCGCGTGCTGCTCGAGGGGGACCCGCCCAGCCCCATCGCGCCGCCTGCCGGGTGCGCGTTCCACCCGCGCTGCTCGCGCGCGGTGCGCGGCACCTGCGACGTGCAGACGCCGAAGCTCGACGAGACGCCCGCCGGCAGCCGCCACCACGTGGCGTGCTTCTTCCCGGGCGACGGCTGAGCGCTCAGTCGCACGAGACGGGCACGCGCGCCGCGCCGCCCGCGTCGGGCGCCACGAACGTACCGGGCGGAAGCGGCGGGTTGAGCTTCACGTCCCCCACCCGCACGATGATGTCCTCGTCGCCGCCGGGCACCTCGACGTGCACGGTGCGCGGCACCTCGACCTCGCAGGCGGGGCCGCTCGGCGCGATCGGCTCATCGAGCCCGTCGGCGTCGACGAGCGGCGCGGCGGTCACCGCGGGCGCGTGCCCCGAGAGCTCCGCGTGCCAGAGGTCGATGCCCTGCTGCACCACGCGCACGTCGAGCACGCGCAGCCGCTGCGTGGCCCACGGCCGGTCGAAGTCGGCCGGCGTCGGCGCGAGGTGCAGCACCTCGACCGCCTCGTTGCGGCTCGGCAGCGTCAGCTCGTAGTAGCCGCGCCCGCTCCACGCGAGCCGGGCCGCGCGCGGGTCGTGCACCAGCAGCGGCGCGCTGCCCGACAGCAGGCTGACCAGCGCGTGGCCGGGCACCGGCACGTCGGTGAGCCGCGCGAGGTTGCACGCGCTCGCCGCGCCCTCGTAGAGCCGCTTCTCGCGCAGATCGAGCAGCGCGAAGTGCTCGCCGTCGGAGGTCAGCGTCGAGACGACCGACTGAAACGGCGGCGGCGCGAGGACGTCGAAGCGCAGGCGCGCAGGCCGCACCGCGTAATAGAGGACCGTGCCGCGCACGCGACCGGCCGACGAGAAGTGGTCGATCTTCGCCTCGCCGTGCACGCCGCGCGCGCACGCGTAGGTGGCCCCGAGCCGCGCGAGCGCGTCGGCGGCCGACGGACAGGGCGACGCAGGGGGCCGCGCGGGCACGCACGCGCCGGCCGAGGCCGCGACGAGCGCGAGCAGCGCTCGCGTCATGGCTCGTCCACGACACAAGCCCGGCGGCATTCCTCGCCCTCGAGACAACCTCGACCTCACTCCTCGTCCTCGAGACACGCCCGACCTCACTCCTCGTCCTCGAGACACGCCCGACCTCACTCCTCGTCCTCGAGGCAAGCCTCGCGCATGCCGATCGCGCGCAGCACCACGCGCACGACCTCGTCGCGGACGCCGAGCGCCGCGAGCTCGCTCGGTCGCACCCAGCGCGCTGCCGACGCGTCGTCGCCGGCGCGCGGGGTCGCGCCGGGATCGACCGGCGTGCAGAGGTAGTCGTGGATGACGTAGTGGTAGCTCTCGCGCAGGATCTCGACGACCTGCACGAGGTCTCCCGCGAGCACGCGCAGGCCCGTCTCCTCGAGGACCTCGCGCTCGACCGCGCGCGTGAGCAGCTCGCCTCCGCGCACCTTGCCGCCAGGCAGCGACCACGCACCCTGCAAGGGGGGCGTGGCGCGCTGCACGACGAGGATGCGCGGGCCGGGCCCGACGACCACGCCGCCGACGGCGACCACCGGCACGAGCGGCGTGGCCACGCGCACCTGCCGCTACGACGAGCGCAGGCTCTCGAAGAAGTCGACGTCGGGCAGCGCGATCGGAAGCCTCGCGCGCACGACCGCGACCTCGTGGTCCTCGCAGAGCCGCGCGAGCGCGACGCCGTCGAAGACCGCGACCGGGGTGGCGCCTGCCGCGGCGCACTCCTCGCGAGCACCCGAGAGCACCTGCCCCGAGGTGACGAGCCACGCAGCCGCGGCGCCCTCGTAGTGGTGCAGCGAGCCGCGCACGTCCGAGACGCGCTCGCGGCCGATCTCGCGGCCGTCGCGGCGCACGACGAGCGCGACCTTCACGTCACCGCCGGCTGCACGCAGCGTGGCGGTGAAGTGGGCCTCGTTGCCCTGCGCACCCGGCCGCCGCGCGGCGGTGATCTGCGCGAGGCCCGCGCGCTCGAGCACGAGCAGCGTGAGCTCGACGAACGCCGGCCCGGGGAGCTCCTGGATCTTGCGCACGAGGGTGCGGCGCGCTGCCTCGCGGTAGCGCTCGACGGCCGCCTGGGCCTCGGCCTCGAAGCGAGCGAGGTCGCCCGACAGCAGCCACTCGGTCAGCGCGAGGCGCCCGCCCGCGATGCGGAAGCGCGGACGCTGACCGTTGGCGATGCGGCGCGCGTTGTCGGCGCGCACGGTGGCGGCGATCTGGGCCTGCACCAGCTGCAGGTCGCCCAGGATGCGCCCGCGGCGCTGGGCGTTCTCGGCGAGCTGCCGGATGCCGACGGGGCCGCCGTTGCGGTCGTACGTGTTGAGCAGGTAGACCGTCGCGTCGGCGAGGTCGCGCCCCGCGAGCTCATCGAGCGGCGAGGTGTCGACCGGCTCGTTGTGGTTGACGCTGTCGGTGCGCTGCTCGTTGCGATCGCCACGCGGCTCGCCGCGATCGCTCGCGCCGCGTCCGCCGCCGTCGCTCCCGCCACGTCCGCCTCCGTCGCTCCCGCCACGTCCGCCGCGACCGCCGCGGCCTCCACGCTCGCCGCGAGGGCTGGGCGCAGGCGCGTCGGTCGACGTCGCCTCGGGGGACGTGCCCCCCTCGGTGAACGCAGGCGCCGGCGACTCGGTGTACGACGGCAGGCCGCTGCCCCCGTTGCTGCCGCCCGTAGCCGCGCCCTCGCCGGTGCGACGGCCACGACGACGGCGACGGCGGCGGCGTCCGGCTTGTCCAGCCTCGCCGGTCGCGCCCGCTGCGGGCTCCTCGGCGCCGCCGAAGATCGGCTCGTCGTCGTCCTCTTCCTCGTCGAAGACCTCGGCGCCCGAGGCGGCGATCTCGGCGCGGCGCTTGTCGTCGGCCGTCGGCTCGATGCGCTCCTCGTCGTCGTCGACCGAGCGGACGTCATCGACCTTCTCGGGCTGCGGCTCGGGGGGCGCGAGCGTGTGCACGGTCTCGCCTGCGGCGAGGCGCGCGGCTGCGTCGGCGGCGCCGGCCTGCAGCGTCTTGTCGTCCCACTCGCGCAGGGCGAAGACGCCGGGCTTCACGCGGACGAGCGGGTTGTCCTTCGTCGTCTTCTTGAGGAGCGCCGCGAGGCGCGCGCCCATCGTCACCTCGGGGCTCTTGCCCACGTGGCTGAGGAGATTCTTCTCGATGGCGAGGTCGGTGATGTCTTTGTAGTGGAGCGGCTTGCCGACCATGCGGAGCACTTCCGCGGCGGCTTCTGTGAAGGTCATGAGGATCCTGGGGAATGCGCCAGCCGCGCAGAGCGGCCGAGCGCAGGTTCGTGTTGCCCGGGGGAAAGAGCCCCGTTGGGGTTGGGTTGGGGGGCGCCCGCCGAGCGCCTTGATGCGCCCTGGCCGGCTCCGCCCCAGCGCCGGGGAAGCAACCGCGCTCCCATCACCGGCGACGCGCTCTTCCCGCGTCGGGGTGAGGGTGTATCATCCGTTCAGCGGTCGGTCAACGGGCAGGCTCAGCCGCCGCGGGGTACCGGCCCACCCCACGACCGTGCGATGCTGCTGCGAGCGATGGACGCTTCCTCCCTCGCAGCGGCGCTGGAAGAGCTCGCGTCCCGCCTCGGGGTGCAGGTTCGCTACGACGCGTTCGACGCGAAGCGGCCGCCCGAGGGTGGGCTCTGCCACCTGTACGGCAAGCCGATCGTGCTGCTCGACCGCAACCTCGCCCCCTCCGAGCGCGTCGCCGTCCTGGCGCGGGCGCTCGCGCCGTTCGACCTCGAGCCGCTGTTCGTCACGCCGCTGGTCCGAGCGACGATCCGCGCCTACGCTCCGGTAGACGCCCCTGCCCCGCCGCAAGTCGCGCAGCCCCTCGCGCGCGCGCTGCGCCCACCGCCCGACGACGAGCCCGAATGACCCGACGACGCCTGCCCCGCCTCCTCCCGCTCGCGTTCGCTCTGCTCGGAGGCCTCGCGTGGGCCGACGGCCCCAGCGCAGACGAGGTCGCTCGCCAGATGCTCGCGCGCGACGCGTTCGGCTGGGAGAGCGGCACGCTCCGCGCCCGCCTCGTGCTCACCACGGCCGACGGCAAGCGCGACGAGCGCGCGTTCGAGGGGGCGTCGAAGCGCGCGCCTGGGGTCGTGCGCACCGTCGTGCGCTTTCGCGCGCCCGAGCGCGTCGCCGGCACGGCGTTCTTGCTCGTCGAGCGCGACGGCGGCCAGGGTGAGCAGCACGTCTACTTGCCCGCCTACCACACGACGCGGCGCATCGCCGGGCGCGAGCGCGAGGGCTCGTTCATGGGGAGCGACTTCACCTACGCCGACCTCGATCGCCGCGATCTGCGCGACGCGCGCTACGCGCTGCTGCCCGACGAGAAGGTCGGCGAGGCCGCCTGCTTCGTGCTCGAGACCTCGCCGAAGGCCGAGGGCTCGCCCTACGCGCGCGTCGTCAGCTTCCTGCGCAAGGCCGACTTCGTGCCGCTTCGGGTGCAGTTCTTCGCCAAGGACGGCAAGCTCGCCAAGACGACCTCGACCCGGCGCGTGCGCATGGTCGACGGCAAGCCGGTCGTGGTCGAGTCGCACACCGAGAACGCGACGACCCACCACGTGACCGATCTGATCGTCGACGAGATCGAGCCGCACGCCGACGTGCCCGACTCGGCGTTCGAGCCCGCGGCGCTCGAGCGCGGATGAGGCGCGCCGCCGCGTCGCTCGCGGCGCTGTTCGCCGCGGCGCCCGGGCCCGCGCGCGCCGACGACGAGATCATCGACGACCCCACCGTCGCGGCCACCCCCGCGACGCCCCCGCGTCCCCCGCCGCCGCGGCGCATCTGGCACGCCGAGTTGATGGCGCGCGCCACGACGCAGCTCGCGTGGGAGGCCGGCAAGGACGTGCTCGAGGGGCGCACGCGCGCGCGGCTCTGGGTCGCCGACGCCCCCGACGAGCGGCTCGCGTACACCATCGGCGTGCGCTTCGACGCGCTCTCGCGGACGGCGCGCGCCGACGGGCACTTCGTCGATGGCGCGCACACGTTCGAGGCGCGCCCGTGGGAGGCGTGGGTCGACGTCGCGCTCGCCGACAGGCTCCGGCTGCGCGTGGGCAACCAGATGATCGCGTGGGGCAAGCTCGACGTCGCGAGCGCCGCCGACGTGCTCGGCGCGCTCGATCTCCGCGAGGGGCCCGCCGTCGAGCCCGAGGCGCTGCGCATCCCGACGCCGAGCCTGCGGGCGACCTACGCGCCCGGCGAGCGCTTCGTGTTCGAGGTCGCGTACACGCCCTTCTTCACGCCGCACCGCTTCGACGTCGCGGGGACGAACTGGGCGCTGGTCGGCCCGAGCGCCCCCGCCGCCGCGCGCGCCACCGTCACGCGGCTGCGCGGGTCGCTCGACGCGACCTCGTTCGCGCGCGTGCAGGGCGACCTGCTCGCACTCGGCGCCCCCTCGGCGCGCCCCGACGCGGGCGAGGTCGGGGCCCACGCGACCTGGCACGCAGGGCCAGCCGACGTGGACCTCACCTACGGCTGGGTCCGCTCGAAGGTGCCCGCGCTCGAGCTCGACCCCGCGCTGCCCGGCGCGCTCGCCGGCGACCTCGCCTCGCTCGCGGCGCTGCAGCGCGACGTCGCCGCCGGGGCGCCGCTCGTCGCCGCGCGCTACGACCGCTACCATCAGCTCGCGCTCGACACCGAGCTCGCCGCCGGCCCGGTCACCCTCGCCTTCGAGGTGGGCTACACGCCCTCGCGGCCGCTCGCGTGGCTCGACGCCACGGGGCTGCCGCGCGCGTCGGCCGCTGCCCTCGCGCAGGCAGGCGCCCGCGTCGCGTGGGTGCGCGACGAGCGGCTCGCGCTCTCGCTCGAGGTCGGCGCCTTCGGCACGCCCACCCGCGCGCCCGCCGGGGCCTCGTGGCTCTTGCTCGGCGACGCGCGCGCGCTCGGGTACGCGGCGCTGCTCGCGCACGCCGAGCCCTTCGAGGCGCACGAGGTGGACGCGTCGATCACCGCCACGACGAGCGAGCCCTGGTCGCTCGCGGTGCTGCCGCGCTGGACCTACCGCGCGACCGAGTCGGTGGGCGTCGGCGTCGGCGCGGCGCTCTTCGCGGGCCCGCGGAGCGAGGCGCCCACGGTCGCGTCGCTCGCGCGCGGGCTCGACGTCGTCTACGCGCAGGTCGTGTACCGACCGTGACGCGCGGGAGCGGCGCCGCTCAGGCGTCGTCGCGCGGCGGCGCGAACTCGATGTTGCAGAACTGCTCCGGGTACTTGCCCGGGATGTTCGCGTAAAACGCGCGAATCTTCGCGACGTCGGCCTCGAGGTCGTCGGTGGGCATGACGCGCGGACCGATGCCGCCTGCCTTGCGCGCGTAGTCGAGGTAGCCGAGCACGATGGGGACCTGGGCGCCGCGGGCGATATGGTAAAAACCGCTCTTCCAGTATTTTGTCTTACGCCGCGTCCCCTCGGCGGGCACCGTGAGGATGAGCGCGTCGGCCGCCTTGAGGCGCGCGACCATCTCGCCGACGACGTCGCCCCGCTTGCTGCGGTCGATCGAGATGCCCCCCGTCCAGCGCATGAAGCCGCCGAGCGGACCCTTGAAGAGGGTGTCCTTGCCCATCCACGCGATGTGGATGCGCAGCGCGAAGGCGATCGCGAGCATGAACACGAAGTCCCAGTTGGTCGTGTGCGGCGCGGCGATCATCACGCACCTGGGCGTGTCGTCGAGATCGCCCTCGGCGCGCCAGCCGAACAGGGCGAGCAAGGCACGTCCGATGAAACGACGAAGGCGGGAGGTCGAGAGATGCGGGGCCACGGGGGACACTCGCTACCACGCGCCCGCGCGACCGGGCTGTCACGAAACGGCAACGCCGCGGGGCGCTCAGCCCCCGATGGCGGCCGCCACGCGCTCGTAGACGCTCTCGACCGCCTCGCCGAGGCGGGCGACGTCGGTGCCGCCGGCCTGGGCCATGTCGGGCCTGCCGCCGCCCGACCCGCCGACGATGAGCGCGATGGGGCGTATGAGGTCGCCTGCCTTCGCGCGCGAGACGGCGTCCTTGCCGACGGCGAGCACGAGCATCGCCTTGTCGCCCGCCTTGCCGCCGACGAGCACGATGCTGGCCGCGCCGAGGTGGTCGCGCAGCTTCTCGGCCATCTCACGCAGCGCCGCTGCGTCGCCCACGTCGGTCGTGACGCCGAGCACGCGCAGCCCGCCGATGTCGCGGGCGCGGGCGAGCATCCCCTCGAGGCCGCCGCCGCCGCCTCCCCCGCCGAGCGCGAGCTTCTTGGTGAGATCGGCCACGCTCTTCTCGAGCTCGCGCTCGTGCGCGGCGAGCCGCTCGACCTTCTCGACCAGATCGCCGCCGGCCACGCGGGCCGCGGCGCTCGCGCGCTCGAGCGTGCCCTCGAGCCTGCGCAGGTGCGCGAGCGCGCCGAGGCCCGTCACCGCCTCGATGCGGCGCACGCCCGCGGCGACCCCGCCCTCGGAGACGATCTTGAAGAGCCCGACGTCGCCGGTCGCGCGCGCGTGGGTGCCGCCGCACAGCTCGACCGAGTCGGCCGTCATGGTCAGCACGCGCACGACGTCGCCGTACTTCTCCTCGAAGATGGCCGTCGCGCCGCGCGCGCGCGCCTGGTCGATCGGCATGACCTCGGTCTCGACCGGCGCGTTGGCGAGCACCTTGCCGTTGACGAGGTCCTCGATGCGCGCGATCTCGGCGGCGGTCACGGCGCGCCCGGTCGTGAAGTCGAAGCGCAGCTTGTCGGGGCCGACGAGCGAGCCCTTCTGCTGGGCGTGCTCGCCGAGCACCCGGCGCAGCGCGAAGTGCAGCAGGTGCGTGGCCGAGTGCGCGCGGCGCACGGCGCCGCGGCGCTCGTGGTCGACCTCGGCCCGCACCTCGGCGCCCACCGAGACGCTCCCCGCGGTGACGCGCGCGTGGTGGGCGAAGAGCCCGGGCACCGGCTTGTTGGTGTCGGAAACCGAGACGCTGCCCCCCTCGAACGAGAGCGTGCCGGTGTCGCCCACCTGCCCGCCCGACTCGCCGTAGAACGGCGTCACGTCGAGCACGACGTCGACCTCGGCGCCCTCGGCCGCGTGCTGCACGAGCTTGCCGCCCACGACGAGCGCGACGACGCGCGCCTGCGCGCTCTCGCGCTCGTAGCCGACGAACTTCACGGCCGAGCCCGGCACCGTCGCGAGCGCGTCGCGCCAGACCGACTCGACCGCCTGCTCGCGCCCGACGAACTCGCTGCGCGCGCGCGCCTCGTCGAGCGCGCGGTCGTAGCCCGCGCCGTCGACCTCGAGGCCGCGCTCCTGGCAGATGACCTCGGTCAGGTCGAGCGGGAAGCCGTAGGTGTCGTAGAGCTTGAAGGCGGCGTCGCCCGCGAGGGTGCGCTCGCCAGCGGTGCCCATGCGCTCGCACTCCTCGTCGAGGATCTTCAGGCCGCGGTCGATCGTCTGGCGGAAGCGGACCTCCTCCTGCTCGGTGACGCTCGCGATGAGGTCGCGGCGCGCCTCGAGCTCGCGGAAGTGACCGCCCATGAGCCCGACGACCTCGAGGGCGACCTCGTGCAGGAAGGGGCGCGCGATGCCGAGGCGGTGGCCGTGGCGGATGGCGCGGCGCATCACGCGACGCAGCACGTACTCGCGCGCGGAGCGGTCGGGCATGATCCCCTCGGCGATCATGAACGCCGTCGTGCGCGCGTGGTCGGCGATGACGCGCATGGAGACGTCGTCGTCGGACATCGTGCCGCCGTAGGGCTTGCCGCTGATGCGCGAGGCGGCGTCGACCAGCGGGCGCAGCAGATCGGTGTCGTAGTTCGACCGCACGCCTTGCAGCACGCCCGCCATGCGCTCGAGACCGGCGCCGGTGTCGATGCTCGGCGCGGGCAGCGGCGCGAGACGCGCCACGCCACCCTCGATCGAGCGCTCGAACTGCATGAACACGAGGTTCCAGATCTCGACCCAGCCGGTGCCGTCGGGCAGCGGCTCGTCGTGGAGCTTGCTCGGGTCGGCCTCGCCGTCGCCGTGGTAGAAATAGATCTCCGAGCAGGGGCCGCAGGGGCCGGTCTCGCCCATGCTCCAGAAGTTGTCCTTGGCGCCCATGCCGATGATGCGCTCGTCGCCGAAGCCGGTGACCTTGCGCCACACCGAGCGCGCCTCGTCGTCGGCCGCGACGGCGTCGTCGCCGGCGAACACCGTGACGAGCATGCGCTCCTTCGGGATCTCGTAGACGCGCGTGAGCAGCTCCCACGCGTAGGCGATGGCGTCGTCCTTGAAGTAGTCGCCGAAGCTGAAGTTGCCCAGCATCTCGAAGAACGTGTGGTGGCGCGCGGTGCGGCCGACGTTCTCGAGGTCGTTGTGCTTGCCGCTGATGCGGATGCACTTCTGGCTGGTGGTCGCGCGCGTGTAGGCGCGCTTGTCGCGGCCGGTGAACACGTCCTTGAACGGCACCATGCCCGCGTTGGTGAACATCAACGTCGGGTCGTTCGGCGGCACGATGGGCGCGCTCGCGGCCACCTCGTGCCCCTTGGAGCGGAAGAACTCGAGGAAGGCGGAGCGGATGTCGGAGGCGACGGAGGGCGCGGGCATGGCGGGGGCGCGCCTTATAGCACGCCGACCGCCCCCTCTTTCGCGACGCGAGGCGCCAAGCGGGTTGCCAGCGGAGCCCCCTTGGAGTCTGCTCCGCGCTCGTGAGCGACCCAGCCCCGCACCACCGCGCCTCCGACGCCATCCTCGCGCTCCGTCACGACTTCGCGAGCGCGACGCTCGCCGAGGGGGACGTCCACCCCGACCCGGCGCATCAGCTCGACGCCTGGCTCGCCGACGCCCTCGCCTCGCAGGTCAACGAGCCCAACGCGATGACGCTCGCGACCGCGACCGCCGACGGTCGCCCCTCGGCCCGCGTGATGCTCGTGCGCGGCATCGACCACGACGCCGCCGTGCGCTTCTTCACCAACTACGAGAGCCGCAAGGGGCGCGAGCTCGAGGCCAACCCCTTCGCCGCGGGCCTCTTCTTCTGGTCCGAGCTCGAGCGCCAGGTGCGCATCGAGGGGAGCATCGAGAGGCTCCCCGACGCCGACAACGACGCCTACTTCGCGACACGCCCGCTCGCGAGCCGCCTCGGCGCGTGGGCGAGCCCGCAGAGCCAGCCCATCGCGAGCCGCGCCGTGCTCGACGCGCGCGAGGCCGACGCGCAGGCGCGCTTCGGCGCCGACCCGCCGCGCCCCCCGCACTGGGGCGGCTTCCGCCTCGTGCCCACGCGCGTCGAGCTGTGGCAGGGGCGCCCCTCGCGCCTGCACGACCGGCTGGTCTACACGCGCGGCCCCTCGGGCTGGACGATCGGCCGCCTCGCGCCCTGAGGGAGCGAGCAGGCCGACCGCGCCAAGGCGCGAGGCTCAGCGCGCGCCTTTCACCCGCGCCGAGAGCTCACTTGCACTCGCCGTCGCGCGCGGGCGTGCGCTCGCAGTGGCCGCGCTCGGCGTCGGGACCGTAGTCCTTGAGGCACGTCATCGTGCAGGCGCTGTCGCCGGCGGCGCACTTCTGCGTGCAGGGCATGAGCTGGAACGGCTGCCCGATGCACTTGAGCGCGTTCTCGCCCGTCTTGCAGTCGTAGAACGCCTTGTTGACGCAGCACCAGACCTGCGAGTCGCCACCGGAGCCGGACGCCGGCGTCGCCGCGGGGGTGCCCGAGGTGGACGGCGTACCTGGCGAGCCGGGCGCGCCCGAGGTGTTGCCCGCCGCCAGCATCTTCTGCGCATCGGCGAGCTGCTGGTTGAACTCGGCGCACGCACCGAGCAGCGAGACGAAGACGATCGGGCCGGCGACCCGCGACGCGCGAGAAATGTCGAGCATGATTCCCCCCCAAGAATGTGGGAACGAGAGCGGCCTCTCGTTCGTCGAGCCTCGCGCCGCCGGAGCGACGCGTCCGAAAGCTACGCGACCCTCGGGGAGATCTGTGGCTCGGCCACGTCGGCCGGAAGTCGGACCTCGGCGCTGCCGCCCCCACCGCCAGCCCGAGGCCCACGAGGAGCCCCGGCGCCCGGCCTCGGGCACGCCCGGCAGGCGCTGGGGACGGGGGGGTGGCACGTGTGGTACTCATCGGAGCCAGGTGGTGGTGGGGCGGCACGACGGGCACATCGTGGGGGCGGAGGCGGCGTCGCATTGCACGCTGACGCTTCCTCCCATCGGCTCGCTGTTTCACGGCACCTACCGCATCGAGCGGTGCGTCGCGACCGGGGGCATGGGAGCGGTCTACGAGATCGTCGACGAGGCCTCGGGTCGGCGGCGCGCGCTCAAGGTGCTGTTGCCCGCCCACGTGCTCGACGACGAGCTGCGGGCGCGCTTCGAGCAGGAGTCGCGCATCACGGCAGGCGTGCGCAGCGAGCACCTCGTCGACACCCTCGCCGTCGGCATCGACGACACGACGGGCTTCCCCTACCTCGTGCAAGAGCTGCTCTGCGGCGAGAACCTCGCCGCGGTCTCACGGCAGCGCGGGCCGATCGCGCTCGCGGAGGTTCGAGGGCTCGCGATGCAGGTGGCGCGCGGGCTCGACCGCCTGCACGCCGTGGGGATCGTGCACCGCGACGTCACGCCGGCGAACATCGTCGTCTGCGAGCGCGACGACGGCTCCCCGCTCGTGAAGATCGTCGACTTCGGCACCGCGAAGTGGATCTTCGACGGCGACGGCGCGCCGAAGACGACGCTCGCGGTCGGGACGCCGCTCTACATGGCGCCCGAGCAGATCGACGGCGACGGCGCGGTCGACGGACGCGCCGACGTCTACGCGCTCGCACAGGTCGTCTACACCCTGCTGGTCGGCGAGCCGTATTTCGAGCCGCGCCTCACGGAGCGCTCGCGCGCGTTCAGCGTCGTGCTCGCGGTCGCGCGCGGGACGGTCGAGCCGGCGAGCCATCGCGCGCGCCGCGCGGGCATCGAGCTGCCTCCGGGCTTCGACGCATGGTTCGCTCGGGCCACCGCGAAGAGGCCGCTCGAGCGCCCACGCTGGGCCACGCACGCGGTCAAGGAGCTCGACACGCTGGATGCGTCGCCGGCTGTGCTCATCGACCCGACGTCGAGCCCCGGCGACGAGCCCCCGCCCTCGAGCGCGCCCGGCCCCGCACCGCGCGCGTCGTCGCTCTCGCTGCGCCTCGCCGGCGGCGTCGCGCTCATCGGCACGATCGCTCTGGTCACGCTCGTCGGGCGCGCCGCGCGCGGCAGCGGCGCGGTCGAGGCCGCCGCCGCGACGCCTGCGCCGCGCGAGGCCGTGGCCGTCGCCCAGCCGGTGGTCGAGCAGACGGTCGCCGCGCCGCCCACCCAGCAGACCGCGCAACCCGCGCCCGACCCGCCGCGCGCCGCGTCTCCACGTTCGACGACCGCGCGGGTCGCGTCTGCCGCGCCGGCGGGCAAGAAGCTGGCACCGGCACGACGCGCCGAGCGAGCGGAGCCAGTCGGGGCGGCGCTCCCCGCTCGCCTCGAAGACCCCTCGAACGAGTGGTGACACTACGTGCGTCGCTGGTCGTTGCTGTCTGCGTCCTCGTTCGCGCTCCTCGTCGGGACGGCGCACGCCGCCCCGCCGGACGACGCATCCTCGCCGGGGGCCGACGTCGCCGAGGCGCCCGCGCGCGACGAGTTCGAGCGCGGCAAGATCGCGCTCGACGAGGGTCGATGGGCGGAGGCGTGCGCGCTCTTCGAGAGCAGCGTGCGCCGCTTTCCCTCTTCGAGCGCGGAGCTCAAGATCGCGAGCTGCCGCGAGCACGACGGGCGCCTCGTCGAGGCCGTGCGAGCGTACGAAGCCGTGCTCGGTCGGAACGACGCCGCCGCGCCGTCCGAGCGGCGCGAGAAGATCCGCGCCTGGTGCGAGGCGCGTCTCGCCGAGCTGCGCCCGCGTCTCGCGTGGCTGCGCGTCGCGTTCGCGACGCCGGCGGCGCAAGGCGAGGTGCGCTGCGACGGCGAGGCGCTCGCCCGCACACGCGGCGACGCCCGCCGCGCGCTCGACCCTGGCTCGCACCGGCTCGAGATCCTCGTGCCGGGGCGTGCTCCGCGAAGCGCCGCGCTCTCGCTGCGCGAGGGCGAGACCCACGAGGTGGTCGTCCGCGTCGAGCCCGACGATGCGTCCAGCGCCGCCCCGGCGCCGCCGCACCCCGCGCCTCCGCGAGCCATGACGGCCGCCGGGGTCGTCGTGGGTGGCTCGGGCGTCGTGCTGGTCGGCGTGGCGACCGCCCTCGCGCTCCACGCGGCGCGCACGCGCGACGATGCGTCGCCTTGGTGCGCCGGCGTCTCGTCGTGCGTCGGTCCGGGCGAGGACCTGCGCGCGTCGGCGGCGCGCGACGAGCGACTGTCGATCGGCTTGGCTGCGACCGGCCTCGCGGCGGTCGGCGTGGGCGCCTGGCTCCTCTGGGGCTCGACGCGCGCCGGAGAGCGGAGCGTGGCCGTCGGCTTGGGCCCCGGGCGCGTC
>CAITLX010000488.1 GCA_903893335.1 uncultured delta proteobacterium
ACGCCGCGCCGCTCGAGACGCAGGCGTTCTGGCCGATCTGGCCCGAGCCCAGCGTGCCGTCGCAGAGCGAGTGGCACCCCGATTGCCACATCGGGCACGACATCGACGGCCCCCCCGTGGTCGAGTTGCGGCAGTTGCTGGTCGCCGAGAAGCAGGCGCTCGTGCAGCAGTCCCAGGCGCCCGAGCAGCTCAGATCCATGCCCGAGAACTTGCTGCGCCCCTCGTCGGTGTCGACCACGAGGATGCGGTAGTCGTCGAGGCCGAGCTTGCTCGTGATGGCGTGCACGAAGCCGGGGAAGCTCGCGATGAGGTGGCTCTGCTCGTCGGCCATCGAGGCCGAGTTGTCCACGACGAACAGGAAGTCGACCCCGCGGCAGCCGCTCACGCCCGTCCACGCGCAGCGACCGGCGTCCTCGCGGTAGCCCGGAATGCAGGCTCCGCAGACGGGGTTGCCCGCGATCTCCTCGCACGTCCGCCCCGCGGCCTCGCACGTCAGCGCGCACGCCGTGACCGGGCCGCAGCCCCCGTCGGCCGACTTCGCGAAGCCGTCGGCGCACAGCGAGCAGAGCGACCCGGCCCGGCCCGCGGCGCAGAGGCACCGGGGCTTGCCCGAAGACTCGTCGCACACGCCGTACGCGCCGCACGCCCGCGGGTCCGAGCAGCTCGGCCCGGTGCCTCCCCCCGCGGCGCAACCGGCCAGCACGGCGGCAGCCAGCAGCAGCGTGCACACGCACAGCCTCAAGGTCATCAGCATCGAGTCGATCCTCCCCGGGTGAGGCCCATGAGGCTTATGCGATCCGGCGGCGCCTGCGCAAGCGCACGGCTGCGGCGCGGTCGATCCCCCTTCACGAGGGCGCGCCGGCCGATGCGGCGCCGCTCCGGGCCCGTCGCGTCGCCCAGGGTTGCATCGAGCCGGGGTACCGTGGATAAGGCACGGTAACGGACATGTCGAGCTCGCACGCCTCCAGCGCCACCCTGGCGGCGCAGGCCCCCGCGGCGCGTGGCGCGCCACCGACGGGCGGCCCCCGATGATGCGAAACCGCTGCCGCACCTGCGTCTCCTCGGCTCCTCTGCGCCGAGACGCGTGCCCGGTGTACGGGACGCCCCCCTGCGTCGCGACCGACGGCACGACGCTCATCGGTCGCGTGCTCGACGGGCGCTACGAGCTCCTGCACGTCATCGCCGCCGGTCCCCGCGGGACGGTGTTTCGCGCGTGGCAGCGCTCCACCGACCGCGACGTCGCGGTGAAGATCCTCTCGGCGGCGCTCGCCGACCACCCGCACGAGGTGCAGCGCTTCGTGCAGGAGGCCAAGGCGCTCGGCCGGCTCGGCTCGCCGCACGTCGTCGACCTCATCGACCTCGGCAACACCTCCGACGGCCTGCCCTACCTCGTCATGGAGCTGCTGCACGGCGTCACGCTGCGCGAGCTCGTGTCGGCGGTCGGGCCGCTGCCCGTCGAGCGCGCGCTGCGGCTCACCCTGCAGGTGCTCGACGCCTTGCAGAGCGCGCACAGCGTCGGCATCGTGCACCGCGACATCAAGCCGGAGAACCTGATGGTGCTGCGCGGCCACCGCGAGCGCGACTTCGTCAAGGTGCTCGACTTCGGCGTCGCGCACCTGCGCGAGAGCCTGGTGCCCAGCTCCGAGCAGCCCATGCTCGGCACGCCCGTCTCGATGGCCCCCGAGCAGGTCGTCGGCGAGCCCATCGACGGCCGGGCCGACCTCTACGCGCTCGGCTGCGTGCTGCACTTCCTGCTCACCGCGAGGTTTCCCTTCGACGACGGCGAGCTGCGCGCGCTGCTGCACCGCAAGCTCGAGAGCTCGCCTCCGGACCTCGGCGCCGTGCGGTCGCTGCGCGGCTACACCGACGCGCTCGGCGACCTGCTCTCCGTGCTGCTCGCGCGTCGCCCGAGCGCGCGACCGGGCTCGACCGGCGAGGCGATGCGCCTGGTCGACGACGCGCTCGCGGCCTGCTCTGCAGCCTGCGCCTCGCCCACCTCGCGCCCCGGCAGCGCGGCGTCGAGCGCGATGGCGCCCGACGCGCGCGTGCGCCTGACCGAGAGGCTCGACCGCGTCGAGCAGCTCGCCTCCGCGGCGCAGGCAGCCGCGAGCACGGCGCTCGCGACGAGCGCGCCGCTCGGCGCGCGCGCGATCCAGGCCGCGCTCGAGCAGGACTCGGCGCAGTTTCGCCGCTCGCTGGTCGAGCTGCGCGAGCGGCTCGCCGACGAGGCCTCCGCCGCCTGGGACCCGACCACGCTGCTCACGATCGAGCGCACGGCGCTCCGCCTCACGCTCGTCGGGCTCTCGCACGTCGAGCGCGAGGCGGCCTCGCACGACGCCGAGCTTCAGCCCCTGCTCGCGCGCGTCATCGACGCGCACGGCGCCTTCGCCGAGTGGCTCGAGACGACCGCAGCCACCGGCGACGCCCCCGGGTGCCCCTACTGCACGCTGCTCGCCCTCGACGAGCGCGACTACCTCGACGATCTGCACACCGCCGCCGAGCTCACCGCTCCGCCCGGCTGAGCGCGCGGCCCGCGCCGCTCAGCGCGCCGTGCCCGACGTCTCGACCGCGACCACGGCCCGCCACTCGGGGGCGCCGAGCTCGGCGTGCAGCCCGCCGCCGGCGCCGAGCTTCACGCGCAGCGGCGCCCCGCTGCCCGACACGCGCTCGTAGCGCGCCGTCAGCATCGCCTCGACCCCGGTCGTGCTCGACCCGAACGGCGCGGAGAGCACGCTCTCGCCGAACAGCTCCGGGCCGATGACCAGGCCGTCGCGCGGGCCGAGCGCGAGGCGCGGGCCCGCCGCGAAGCCGAAGAGCAGCTCGCTGCCGCGCGGGCTGCCCGGCGCCGGGCCGTCGTCGAGCGGGCGCAGGTGCACACCGAGGTGGCCGGCCCACGCGACGCCGCCCGCCTGCCCGGCCAGCAGCGCGCGCACCATGCCCCGGTAGGTCGCGTCGGTGACGTAGTCGGCCCGGTCGCCCGACGGCACGAAGAGCTGCGCGCCGAGCCCGACGCGCAGCGGCGCGTCGGCGTCGCCGAGCAGGCGCACCTCGGCGCCGAGGCGCACGTCCGAGAGCGTGTCGGGGTGGTTGCCGACGTCGAAGCTCGGCGCGGTGAGCTGGTAGCCCCCCGCCACGCCGTCGCGCCCCGCGACCGCGAGCGGGCTCGTGAGGTTGGCCGAGAGGCGCAGGCGCTCCCAGGTCAGAGCGACGCCGACGTCGGCGAACGCCTGGTGCCCGACCACCGCGAGGCGCCCCGCGCCGCCGGTCGTGGCTACGCGCAGCGGGTCGCGCGCGTAGCCGCCCGAGAGCGCCACCGCGCCGCCGAGCGGCCCGCGCATGCTCAGGTCGTCCATCACCAGCCAGCCGCCGCCCGGCGCCGAGGGGTAGAAGCGCTCGACGGCGAAGCCCGACGCGGCCTGCTCTGCGCGCGCGGGCGCCGCCGCCGCGCACGCCGCGAGCAGCAACGCTGCGCCCCTCCAGAGAGACCTAGAACTCCGCATGGGCCCTCGCTCCGAGGATGTCGACCGGGCCGCGATCGGCGTTGAAGGCGGGGTTGGTGAGGCGCTGGTAGTCGGCCGAGAGCCACACCGAGTCGGCGACGTACACGCTGTAGAACGCCTCGACCACGCTCTCCATCGCGACCCGCAGGCGCCCGTCGCCGATGAAGCCGTCGATGCCGCCCATGCGCAGGTACTCGGCGTGCG
>CAITLX010000489.1 GCA_903893335.1 uncultured delta proteobacterium
CGCGGTCTTGGCGGCGACGCTCGCGGCGTCGTCGGCCGAGAGCTCGGTGATGGCCGCGCCGGTCGCGGGATTGAAGACTTGCAGGTGGGGCATCGTCGTCCGTCGATGGGGGGCCGGTCAGAGGGCCCGGAGAAAGAGTCGCTCGAAGTCCGCAGCCGTGCACGGCCGAGGGTTGGTCTGGTGGCAGAGGTCGCGCGTCGCCACCTCGACGAGGCGCGGCACCTGCGCGCGCGTGACGCCGGCGACGGCGAGCGACGGAGCGATGCCGACCTCGGCCTTGAGCCGCTGCAGCCACGGCACGAACGCGCCGCCGCCCCCCTCGAGGCCGGCCGCGTGCGCGAGCTCGTCGAACTTCGCGGGGACGGCCTCGTGGTTCCACGCCAGCACGGTGTCGATCATCAGCGCGTTGGCCAGCCCGTGGTGCAGATCGGCGACCGTGCCGAGCGCGTGCGCGCAGGAGTGCACGGCGCCGAGGTCCTTCTGGAACGCGACCGCGCCCATCATCGAGCTCATCATCATGTCGCCGCGGGCGACGAGGTTGCGCGGCTCGCGCACCGCGGTGGCGAGCGCGCGCGCGGCGATGCGGGTGCCCTCGAGCGCGACGCCGTCGCACATCGGGTGGTAGGCCGGTGACAGGTAGCTCTCGACGTTGTGCGTCAGGGCATCCATGCCGGTCGCCGCGGTGACGGTCGGCGGCACGCCGACGGTCAGCTCGGGGTCGGCGAAGACGGCGCGCGCGAGGATCTGCGGCGAGAAGATGACGCGCTTGATGTGCGTGTCCTCCTCGCTGATGACGCTGCTGCGCCCGACCTCGCTGCCGGTGCCTGCGGTCGTCGGGAGCGCGACGAAATAGGGCAGCGGGCGGGTGATGGGGCGCACGCTCGGGTGGTCCCACACGTACTCGAGCGCGTCGCCCTCGTGGGTCGCGAGCAGGCCGACGACCTTCGCGACGTCGAGCGCGGCGCCGCCTCCGACGCCGACGACCGAGTCGGCGCCGTGCTCGCGGAAGGCCGCCGCTCCGCCCATGACCTGGCTGGCGGTCGGGTTGCCGAAGACGCCGCCGTAGACCGCGGGCGCGAGGCCCGCAGCGGCGAGGGCGGCGACCAGCTCGGCCACGAGCGGCATCGCGGCGAGGCCGCGGTCGGTCACGACGAGCGGCCGCGAGAGCCCTCGGTCGCGCAGGTGCGGGCCGACGAGCGCGCGCGCGCCGACGCCGAAATGGACGGTGGTGGGGAACGAGAAGGTGGTGATGGTCATCAGATGATCTCGAAGTAACGCTTCAGCTCCCAGTCGGTGACGCCGTCGAGCCACTGGCGCCACTCCCACTCGCGCGTCGCGGCGAAGTGGTCCACGAAGGTGTCGCCGAGCCAGTCGCGCGCGATGGCCGACTCGCGGAAGGCGCGGGTCGTCTCGATGAGCGTGCGCGGCGCGCGCGGGATGTGCTCGGCGCCCTGGTTGGTGCCCGTGATGGGCGGGGCGGTGAGCTCGAGCCCGCGCTCGACGCCGTGCAGCCCCGCCGCGATCACGGCCGCCATTGCCAGGTAGGGGTTCACGTCGGCGCCGGGGCACCGCGTCTCGAGCCGGGTCGCCTTGGGGCTGCCCGCGATGACGCGGAAGCTCGCCGTGCGGTTGTCCATCCCCCAGGTGGGCTTCACCGGCGCCCAGAAGCCGTCGACCAGCCGCTTGTAGCTGTTGATGGTCGGCCAGAACATCGGCGCGAACTCCATGAGGCAGGCGACCTGACCGGCGAGGTAGCTCTCGAAGAGCTTGCTCATCTTGCGCGGGCTCCTGGGGTCGAAGAAGAGGTTCTTCGTGCCGTCCGAGAGGCTCTGGTGGATGTGCCCCGAGCAGCCGGGGTAGCTCTGGCTCCACTTGGCCATGAAGCTCGGCATGATGGAGAAGCGCTTGCCGATCTCCTTGGCGCCCGTCTTGAAGAGGATCGATCGGTCGGCGGCCTCGAGCGCCTCGCTGAACGCGATGGCCACCTCGTACACGCCGGGCCCCGTCTCGGTGTGCAGGCCCTCGATGGGCACGCGGAACGCGGCCATCTCGTCCATCAGCGCGCGGAAGAACTCGGCGTGGTCGGCCATGCGCAGCAGCGAGTAGCCGAACATGCCCGGCGTGAGGTTGGTCGGGCCGACGCCCCGCTTGGCGGCCCACGAGGCGGGCGTCTCGGCGAAGTTGAACCACTCGAACTCCATGCCCGCCATGGGCACGACGCCGAGCTTTGCGGCGCGCGCGAGCACGCGCTTGAGCGTCTGGCGGGGGCAGACCGGGTAGGGGCCTCCGTCGGCGTCCACGAAGTCGGCGAGGAAGAACGGGACGTCGGCGTCCCAGGGCACGCGCCTCGCGGTCGCGAGGTCGATGCGCGCGAGCGCGTCGGGGAAGCCGTGCTGCCAGCCGGTGACCTGGGTGTTGTCGTAGCAGACGTCGTGCGCGTCCCAGCCGAACACGACGTCGCAGAAGCCGAAGCCGCCCTCGACCGCGCCGGCGAACTTGTCGACGTGCAGGTACTTGCCGCGCAGCACGCCGTCGATGTCGCTGACGGCGACCTTGACCTTGCCGCTGCCGCTCTTCTTCACGGCCTCGAGCGCCGGGTGCAGCTTCGACTTCTTGGGCATGGGGCGTCTCCGGCTGGCTGGTCGCGGCGCAGGTGAGGCCGGGAGCGTACGCCGCGCGCGATTTCAACGCACCTCGATCGCGAACGCCCGCGCGTCCACGCCGCCGCGCTCGTCGCGCAGCACGACCCAGACCGGCACGCGGCCGGGCGCGTCGGGCGCGGTGAACGCGACCTCCACGCTCGTGGCGAGGTCGTCGCCGGCGCGGCCCGAGCGGTCGTCGTCGAAGGCACCCGCCGACGACAGCCACGAGACGCGCATCGCCTCGCGGCGCGGGCCGACCGAGCGCGTCGCGACGTCGTAGGCGACGTACGACTCGGCGCCCTCGCATCCGTGCGGCGTCGTGCAGTCGTCGGCGCACGAAGCGGCGCTCTCGTCGGCGCTGCACACCGCGTCGCCGCAGGTCGCCGTCACCGGGCAGGTGGGCCAGGTCGCGCGCAGCAGGACGCGCTCGCCGGGCGCGAGGCGCGTCGGGGCGCTCGCGTCGCTGCCGGTCAGCGCGTCGGTGGAGCCGCCGTGCACGACCTCCACGCTCGCGAGCGTCGGGTTCTCGTTCGTGCGGTAGCGCGCGCGGAAATCCTCGAGCACCTCGCGCGTCGCGCCCGGCAGGCCGCAGACCAGGCGCGTCTGCCCGAGCGCGAGGACGTAGTCGGCGTCCGAGTCGCCGAGGATGAGGCGCACAGGCTGGTAGAAGCCTCCGGTCGCGTCGGGGTCGGTCGGGCGTCCGGCGGGCTCGCCCGGCTTGCCCTCGGGCACATCGGGCCCGAACTGCCGACAACCATTGAGCGGGAGCTTGCCGGAGGCGCCCTCGCCGACGCCGATCGGTACGATCCAGTCGGCGCTGCGCCGGAAGCAGGCGATGGCGACGTCGTTCGCCTCCGCGACGGGCCTCGGCAGGGTGCAGAACGCCCAGTCGATCGCGGCGCTCGCGAGCGTCCCGCTCGGGTCGGCCACGAGCGCCCGGTACGAGACCGCGCCCCCCGGAGCCGCCTCGGCAGGCTCCGAGCGCACCGCGAGCACGCGCGTCGCCTCGACGCGCGACGCGCGCGCGTCGAGCTCGGGGGCGCACGCGGCGAGCAGCGTCGCGAGCAGCCCCAGGGCGACCGGTGCTCGGGCGCTGGTCACCATTCGGCCCTCGCGCCGAAGACCGGCAGAATGGGGAGCCCCGAGAGGGTGCCGCGGCTCTTGTAGTCGAAGCTGTACACGACGTCCTCGGGGTTCTGCCGGTTGGTCACGTTCTGCACGTCGACGAAGACCTCGAGCCGCACGGGCTGCTCGTCGCCGCCGAAGGTGAAGCGCTTGGCCGCGCGCACGTCGGCCTGCACGAACGCAGGCACGCGGCTCGAGTTGTGGGCGCCGAAGTAGGGCTCGTAGAGATCGCGCCGAGCGTCGAAGAACGAGCCGGTGACCGGCGTGCGCGGGTAGCCCGACGCATAGCGCAGGCGCGTGCCGAGCTCGAAGCCGTGGCCGAGCTCGTACGAGGCGACGATCGTCGCGACGTGGGTCTGGTCGTAGTCGAAGAGACGCCAGCCGAGGTCGGGGTGGTCGCGCCGCTCGCTGCGGATGAGGCTGTAGCTCGCCCAGCCGAAGAAGCCCGCTGCGAGCTCCTGGCGAAGGAGCAGCTGCCCGCCATAGGCGCGCCCCTCGGCCTCCTGCACGAGCGCCTCGGCGAGCAGCGGCGTAGGCGCCTGGCTGCGCGCGACGAGATCGTGCGAGCGGGCGTAGAAGCCGACCGCCTCGGCGGTGAGCGTCTCGCCCAGCCGCACGGTGGCGCCCCCGAGCCAGTGGGTGGCGCGT
This sequence comes from uncultured delta proteobacterium, assembly GCA_903893335.1. GTDB lineage: Bacteria > Myxococcota_A > Polyangia > Polyangiales > Polyangiaceae > CAITLX01. The sequence continues at coordinate 4,416 of CAITLX010000489.1, forward strand.
GCCACGCCGAGCTTCGGATTGCCGAATACGGCCGAGAGGTCGGAGGCCTGCGGCGACTGGTGGTAGGTGCCGAAGGCGGCCTTGACCGAGACGCGCTCCGACGCTTGAAAGCGGATCGAGAGGCGAGGATCGATGGCGGTCTCCTCGCGCGCGAAGCCGATCGACGGCGTCTCCCCCTTGAGCGGGGTCACCCGGCTGCCGCTCGTCAGGTAGGGCTCGACGCGCACGCCGGGCACGATGTGCAGGCGATCGCCGAACGGCGTGAGGTCGAGCTGCCCGTAGGGCGCGACCGACGCGATCGTGGTGGACCAGGAGTCGAAGTTGACCTGGTCGCCCGGCGCCTGGCCGAACACCGTGATGTCCCCCTCGCGCGGCGGCAGCGTGACCGAGCCGCGCCGCGAGAGGTCGGACGTCGCCGCCTCGACGTCGATGCCGGCGGTGGCGACGACGCTGTCGCTCAGTCTGCCGCGCCAGCCGGCGCGCAGGCCGTAGACCCAGGAGGCGGAGTCGAGCTCGGTGGGGGCTCCGCCGAACCGGGCGACGCTGCTCGTGTGGTCGCGGCCGAACGAGGGCGTCACGAAGAGGCTCTGGCCGTCGTCGGTCTGCTTGCGGTACGTCAGCGCGACGCGCCCGAACGCCGTGAGCGTCTCCTCCGATTTGGTCTGCGCCGGGTCGGGGTTGGTGACCGTGCGTCGCAGCGTGTCGCTCGACCCGAGCGCGAAGAGCTCGATGCTCTCGTTCGGGCCGAGATCGTGGACGAGCTTGGCCTGGGAGTCCCAGTAGCTGGGGATCGGTACGAAGTCGCCGACGTCACGCGAGGTGACCAGGCCGAGCGATCGATCGAGCCAGCTCTTGCGTCCGGTGACCATGACGCGCGTGCGCTCGCCGAGCGGGCTCTCGACCATCGCGGCGCCGTCGATGACGTCGAGCGAGACGCTGCCGTGCAGGCGATCGGAGCGCGGCGCGCGCGTCTGCACCGTGACCAGCCCTCCGAGGCCGCGCCCGTACTCTGCTCCATAGCCGCCGGGGGCGAGCTCGATCGATTTCACCATGTCGCCGTGGACGGTCGAGCGAAGGCCGCCGCCATGGTAGAGGAGCGGAATGCGGACGCCGTCGACGTAGACGCGCGTGTCCTGCGGCGCCGCTCCCCAGACGACGAGCTGGCCCGACCCGAACGCAGCGCGCGCCACGCCGGGCAGGTTCTGCACGACCTTCAGCGTGTCGCCCTGCGTGCCGGGCACACGGCGCCCCTCTTCGGCCTTGATCTCGGTCGAGACGACCTCTTTGACGATCTTCGGCGCGACGACGACGATCTCGAGGTCGGCGCCGTCTTCGGCGTCCTCCTTCGGCTCGACGGTGTACTTCGCGGTGAGCTTCTTGCCCTTCTCGATCGTCTCCGAGGTGCTCACGGTCGTGAGCCCTGCGCCCGAGAGGGTGACGGCGTGCGGGCCGTCCGGCACGTCCTCGAAGGCGAAGTGGCCGGCCTCGTCGGTCTCGACCTCGCCGGCGCCTTCCAGCGCCACGCGCACGTGCGCGAGCGGCTTCTTCGAGAAGCGATCGCGCACGACGCCCTCGAAGTTCACCACCGGCCCGGCGGGCTCGACGTGGAGGACGAACTCGTAGCGGTAGGTGATCTTGACCGGGCCTGGTTTGCCGTCGATCTCGGCCGGCTCGAAGGTGAACTGGCGCGCTGCGTCCACCGCCGCGGCGTCGAAGGCAGCGCCGGCGGACGTGACCACCACGACCTCGCTGACCTTGCCGGCGTCGGTGATGGCGATGGCGAGCACGACGGCGGCCGTCTTGCCGGACGCGACCTCCGACTCGGGGTAGGCCGCCTCGACGAAGTGCAAGAGCTTCGGAGCCTTCGTGAGCTTCGGCTGGCGCGTCGGGGTCTCGCCTGCCGACGAGCCGCCGAGCGCCTGCGCTTCACGCGGCGCGGCCGAAGAGAGGGCGAGCGCGAGCGCAGCGCCGACGAGCCGAGCGGGGTGTCGCACCGTCATTCTCCGAGCACGAAGCGCATCGAGACGACGAACGTGGCGTCCACGCCCTTGCCGCAGCGCGTGGCGGCCGAGAACTTCATGCGCTTGGCCGCCGCGACGGCCGACTCGTCGAGCCCGTGGCCCAGCCCCGACGCGATGGAAGCCGAGGTGACCGCGCCGCTCGCGTCGATCGCAAGCTGCACGCGGACCCGCCCCTCGACGCCGGCCGCGCGCGCCGAGTCGGTGTACTGCGGCTGCACCATCCCGAGCGCCTTGGGGCGTGTGGCCTCCTCGGTGCAGCCGTCGTCGGCGGGCCTGGGCTTCGGCGCCGGGCCTCGCGGCCCGCGAGCGGAGCCCGCAGGCTCCGCGCGGCTTCCGCCGGTGGGAATGGCGATCCCGCCGCCGCCCGAGCCGCCGAGCGCGAGCCCGAAGTCCGGGAGCGCAGCCATCGCCGCGCTCGGCGCCAGCGCCGCGGCGGTGGGGGGAGGCGGCGTGTTCGCCATCGGAGGGGGCGCAGCGGCGGGTCGAGGCGCGGCGCGCGGGACCGACAGCGGGGTCTTCGCGACCTCGGCGGGCTTGGGCGGCTCGGGCTCCTTCGTCTTGTCCTTCGCCTTCGGCTTCTTTGCGTCGACGACGGCGACCATCGCGTGGTGCGCGACGCGCGCCCGAGGCGCGCCGATGAGCGCAGCCGCGACGCCGGCGTGCACGGCGATGCTCGCTCCGTACCGCAGCAGGCTCGAGACGAAGCGCTTCACCGTCACTCGACCGTTTCGACGTTGATGGCGAACTTGAAGATGCCCTCGAGCTTCGCGAGATCGATGACGTGGACGACCTTGCCGTGGGTGACGTCCTTGTCGGCGCTGACGATGAGGCTCACGTCCTCGCTGCTGGCGTGCGCCTGCTTGAGCTTGGCCGTGAGCCCAGGCTCGTCGACGGGCTCCTGATTGAAGAAGATGCGGCCGTCCTTCGCGAGCGTCACGGCCGCGATGGACGCGACGGCGTCGCTCTGGCTCGCGGCCTTGGGCAGCTCGACCTTCATGCTCTGAGAAACGATGTAGGTCGCGCTCACCATCATGATGACGAGCAGCACGAGGACGACGTCCACCATCGGCGTCACGTTGATGCCCGAGATCATCGCGGACTTGCCGCGGGTGCTTCCGAGTGTGCCTGCCATTGGGCCCCGCTCTCAGTTCTCGAGGCTGGCGTCGGCTGCGAACGGCAGCATGACGGCCGAGGGCTCAGGGGTGCTCGACGACTGCGTCTCGGGGTCGGCCTCGGCCAGCATCGCCTGCGCGGCGAACACCAGTTGCCTGCGGTCGGACTTGAGGTGCGCCATGACCAGGCGCGCGAGGATGCTGACGTTCGACTCGATGTCGTTCGAGCGCTTCTGCACCAGGTTGAAGGCGACGACGGCCGGCAGGGCGACGACGAGGCCGACGCCCGTGGCGACGAGCGCCTCGGCGATGCCGGCCATGACGCCGCCCATCGCCCCCTTGCTCTGGCCCCCCTCGCCGAGCATCTGGAACGCCTGGATGACGCCGATGACGGTGCCGAGCAGGCCGATGAACGGCGCGTTGTTGCCCAGCGTGCCGAGGTAGGTCGAGCCGCGCTCGAGCTTGCGGCGTACGCGGCCGATCTCGCTCTCGATGACCTCGGTCACCGCGCCGGGACCGGCGTCTGCCCAGTCGACCGCCGTGCGCAGCACCTCGGCCTCGAGCGACCGGCTCGCCGCGAGGCGCTTCTTGACCGCGGCGAGATCGCCCGCGTGCAGGAGCTTCTCGAGGTCGCGGCCGAGGCCGTCGATGTCGTCGCGGTGGCGCAGGAAGAAGAGCACTCGCTCCACCATCACGCTCACGCTGACGATGCTGAGCACGATCATGAGGTAGAGCACCCAGGCGCTGCCGAGCAGCGCGACCGACTTGAGCTTTTCGATGAGCATGGCGGGGTCGTCCTCGTGACGGGGGTGGATCAGAGCGAGAGCTCGGTGACGAAGAGGCCGAGCGCGCCGCTCTGGCCATCGGTGCGGACGCCGCCGGAGGCGTCCCGCTCGATGAGGCGCCCGGCCGTGCGCTGGCGCTCGGCGCCATCGACGTAGACGGTCAGGGCGAAGTCGGTCGTGGGCGCGCCGCACGCGTCGAAGAGATCGGCATAGACCGTGTAGCGGCCGGGCGCGGGGGCGTCCGTCCAGACGACGTCCTCCTCGCGCAGTCCGTCCTGTACGCACGAAGCATTGGAGTCGCGGTCGAGCACGCCGTCGTGCGGGCCAGCCGCCGCGCCCGACGCCGCGGTGGTCGGCTTCTTTCCGCTCACTTCCTTGCCGTCGGGCGTGAACAGGTGAAGGTCGACGTCTCCCGGGGAGTCCCACGAGAGGGCGACGACCACGTGCCCCGAGGGCACGAGCGGATCGACCAGCAGCGGCACGGTCGCCAGCGGGCCGAACGCTCCGCTCAGGTCGACGGCGGCCAGCGCCAGCGCTTGCTTGCCGAGCGGCGCGCTCCGGCCGACGTCGAACGCGAGCTGCCAGGTGAGCTGGCCTCGCAGCGTCGGGTCCTCGGGGCCGACGGGTACGACCCAGTAGCCGAGGCCCGCGCCGGCGATCTGCAGCGCGATCGACCCCGCGCCGGCCTGGACGTTGCCGCCGAGCTTCTTGCCCGCCTGGCCGGCCACGACGTGGCCATTCTGGCTGTCGATGGTCTCGATGCGAGGCCCAGCGCCGTCGGCGGGTAAAGCGCCCTCGATGAACTGCCCCCCTGGTACGCGGATGGGCTCGTCGTAGCCGGCGGGCGCCGTGACGTGAGCGTCGCCGCACGACGCGGAGAGCGCACCGAGCAGCGCCGCGACGAGGGCCGCGCGCCTCACAGCTCCACCTGCAATCGCAGCGTCCAGACGTCGTTCTTGAGGTCGGCGGGCACGCCGCGTGCGTCGCGCCCGAGCTTGTCGCGCACGATGTCGTACTGGAGCACGAGGCGCGCTCGGCTCGTGACCAGCGCCGCCATCGCCGACCAGGTGCGAATCGATTGCGAGGTCGGAAGGAGCTTGCCCCCCTGCCGGTCGAGAAAGTCGGCGTTGGGATCGTAGAAGTCCATGCGCGCGCCGAAGGCGCCCCACGACGGCAGCTCGTGCACGAGGCCAACCTGGTAGCCGAGCTCGCGGACGTCGACGCCCGCGCCGACCGGGTCGGCGACGTAGAGCCCGCGGTCCATGTTGGTGCCGGCGGACGCCTCGGCGGTGAGGCTCGTGACGCCGTACGGCGAGCGGGCGCGCAGCCTGAGGTCGGCGCCGACGAGCCAGCGCTCGAAGCTCTGCGACGGCGACGGCGCGACGCCGAACAGCGGCGTGAGCTCCAGCGACTGGATCTGGCCATCCTCGTTGAGGTCGCGCCACTGCACGCTGCTCTTGGTCCCGGGCGTCCCCTTGTGGAAGCCCTTGCCGTTGAGCAACGACACGCCCGAGGCGAGCTCGACGCGCGAGCCGATGGTCGTGTCGACCCCGGCGCGCAGCACGAGGTCCTTGCCGCCGTTGGGGTCTTGCAGCGGATAGCCCGATTTCGACCCGAGCGGCTCCCCATTGACGACCGCGACCGCCCAGCGCAGCCACGCGACCTCGCCCGAGACCCGAGCGCCGAGGTCGGGCTCGGCGGGGAAGAAGGAGCGCGACGCGAGCGAGCGCTCCAGGAAGAAGCGTTTGCGAGGCGACTCGACGAGCTCCTGCCCGAACGGGGTGTCGAACACGCCCAGCGTGGCCTTCGCCAGTGGGCCGAGCGGAGCCGAGCGGCTGCCGCGGTACTGGATCGACGCCTCGGCCTTCTGCACGCCGAACGCGGGGCCGCTCACGGTGTTGCCGTCGAGCTCGAGCAGCATCGAGGTCCACTCCCACTCCCGCTCGACGCGCAGCCGCGCGCGCCGCAGGAGGAAGCGGTTCTGGTTCCAGAGGCCGCCCCCCTGCTTCAGGTCGTCCTGCGAGTCCTGGTGCGACTCGTACTGCGATTGCAGGTAGCCGCTGACGGTCACGGCGGGGGGCTCGGGAGCGGCGACTCCGGGGGTGGCGGGGGCTGGAGGCGCAGCGGGCGCCTTGACGGCGGGCACGCTCGGCGGCGTCGGCGCGGCTTGCAGCGACGAGCGCTCGGCGAGCAGCTTCGCGATCGACTTCTCGACCGTGCGGAGGCGAGCGTCCTGCGCGTCGATGTCCGCCTGAGCGGCCTCGAGCTTGTCGTTCGCCGGAGCGGCGGCGCCCGTGGGCGGGGGCGTCGTCTCTGCGTGGGCGCGCGGCGCCCGCACGAGGACGAGCGACGCGGCGATGGCGATGGCGGCTCTCTGCTTCACGTCGGCTCCACGCAGTCGTTGAATTTCGGATTGAAGACACGTCGGCGCGCGACCAGCCGGTGGGCCGATCGCGCGCCGCGTGGCGCTGTCACGGAATGGGGGGGAGCCCGCCGTCCGCGTAGATCTGCGCGGAGGTGAGCGTCACGGTGAAGGTCTGCACGCTCGACGGCGCAGCGCCGTTGAGCCAGCCGAGCTCGGTCGCGGGCGCGTTCGAGCACGGGCCCGTGGGCTGTGCGTCGGTGGCGTCGTCGCTCGCGTCGGAGCCGGCGTCCGAGCCGGCCGCGCCGCCGGAGCCGCCGGAACCCGCGGTGCCGGCCGAGCCGCCAGCGCCGTCGGTCGAGGCGTCGTTCGAGGTGCCGCCGGCGCCGCCGACGGGGCCCGTCGGAGCGGCGTTGTCGTCACTCGAGCTGCACGCCACGCCGATGAGCGCAGCAGAGCCGGCGACGAGCGCCGCGGCGGCCAGCGAGAAGAGCCTGTGGTGAGTGGTGTTCATGGTCAGTAGGCCTCGCAGAAGTTGCGGCGGCACTTCTGCCCCGCGCCCTGGCAGTCGGTGTCCGCGTTGCAGGTCGTGCAGGTGGTGCTCCCGGTCGCCTTCTTGTCGAAGTAGCAATCGCAGGGGTCGGTCGGCGCGTAACAGGCGAAGTCGCTGACCTCGCTCGCGCGCGAGACGTGCATGGCGCACTGCGGGACGGTGTAGGCCGAGATCTCGACGTCGAGGAGGTTGACCCCCGTCGGCGCGGGCGTCGTGCCCTGGAACCAGCCGACGAAGTCGGCGGCCGCGGTGGACGTCGGGATGCCGCTTCCGTTCACCTTGGTGAAGAAGTGGAGCGGGCCCCAGATGAAGTAGCGGCCGTCGCGGACGTTGGCCTTGTCGAAGGCCGTGCTCGTCGAGTTCGGCAGGTAGGCCTTCGACTGGCCGTAGTGCTGGTAGGCGAGGGTCGTGACCTTCGAGCGGTTGCCGTCGGCGAAGTCCGACGAGATGATGCCGATCGTCTTCTCGGGCGACGTCGAGGTGGAGACGTCGGTGAACAGCGTGCTGCTGCCGCCGGTGTCGACGCCCTTGAACTTGCCGCCGTCGACGCGGATCGAGCGCCCGATGATCTGCTGGGTGCCGGAGGTCGCGTTGCGGTTGAAGATGAACGCGTTGTCGTCGTAGGGGGCGACGCCGCCGTCGGCGCCGAGCCCGAAGATGAGGTACGCGGTCTCCGCGCTGATGGCCGTCTGGCTCGAAGCGGTCGGGACGACGAAGTCGAAGACCTGGTTGGGGCCGTAGAAGTCGCCGACGTCCGCGCCGGTGGTGATGTTGCAGCTCGACGCGTAGACGTCCGAGACGCCGACGTCGGCGGTCTGGCCGGCCACGTCGAGGTTGCACGTCTGGGCCGCGCCGGCGTTGTCGTAGTAGCTCGCGGTGCCCGTCATCTTCGTCGCGTTGACGATGGCGTCGGGGCCGAAGCACGAGCCCTGGCCCTTGTAGACGAGGGTCTTCGTGCCGGCGAGCACGGTGCCGAGGGCGGCGATGAACGGCTTCACCGCCGTCGAACCGGTGATGTAGATGGGCGACGGAAGCGTCGCGCAGTCGACGGCGGCGTGGGCATTGCCCGCCGCAACCGTGACGGCCGTGCAGGCGGCGCATGCGAGCGCCGCGATCCTGAAGTTGCTCCGCATTTGGGCTGGCTCCTTGTGTGCTCAGCGAGAGCGCGTGTGGCGTTTCGTTGGCGAGGCGAAAAGTACGAGCCGCGTTTGACGTCGAGCGCACGCTCGCGTGACGTTTTCAAGACTCGCCGCCGGGCGGTTCGAGTCCCTTCGGGCGGGGCAAATCGCGGAAGTTCACGCGAGCGCCACGAGGGCGTCGCCGTCGTGTCGCGGGGAGCGGGCCAAGGTGTGCGTCATGAAGATGAGACCGCTCGTTCTGGCCATCTCGGCAGACGACCGGGTGGGCGTGGCGCTCCGCGAGGGGTTCGCTCGCGCCGCGCTCGACACCGTCGTCGCGCCGAGCGCGGCGCTCGGGCTCCGGGCGCTCTCTACGCTGACGCCCGATGTCGTGTTCATCGACCTGGACGTGGCCGACCTCCCGATGCCCGAGCTGCGGGAGCGAATCGCTTCGCGAGGCGATGCCGGGGAGATGCTCGTGGTGGCCGTGCGCGCCTGTGAGCCCCCCGTGGGCGCGCAGGGGCCCTGCTTCGCGCTCGAGCCACGCGTCGACGACACGCGGGCGCTGACCCCCCGGATGCTGGGCGCGCACATCGCGCGGGCGCTGCGCGCGCGCACCGTGTCGGTGCTCGAGTCGTCCATCGAGGTGGGGGCGCTTCGGCTCGACGGGCGCGCTGCGCGGGCGTTCGTCCACGACGTCGAGCTTCAGCTCACGACGATCGAGCTTCGCCTGCTCGCGACGTTCGCCAAGTGGCCCGGCCAGACGCTCTCGCGCGAGCAGATCCTGCTCGGCGTCTGGGGCATCCGGCCGCGCGCGTCGCGCAGCATCTACACCCACATGAAGCGGCTCCGGCGCAAGCTGGGCGCCGCAGCGCCGCTGCTCGCCACCGTCCGCGGCGTCGGCTACCGCCTCGAGGCTGCGCCCCCCGTTCACGCCCCGCGCGCGTCTGCCTGAGCGGGCAGGAGGGGCCTCGCGGCGGCCCCGGGGTCGAACCGTGAACCGATGGACGAATCGGGGGCGATCGGGTATGTGGAGCGCTCAGGGGTTGGGTGCGCTGCTTCGAATAGGAGCGGCCCGTCGATGTCGAGAGAGGCCCATCAGGCGCTCTCGGCGCGGCGTCACTACATTTCTACCGCCAAAGAGGTTCCATGAACGTTCGCGTTTTTGCCGCTCTCTCGACCGCCCTCGTCACCTCGGCGCTCGCGACCTCCGCGCTCGCCGCCGATGCCGCTCCCGCCGCCGAGCCGGCCGCTCCCGCGCCTGCCGCTGCAGCCGCCAGCACCAGCGGCGCCGGCATCACGCTCGCGCTGCGCCTCGGCTACGCGGTCGCCATGGGCGACGCGGCGAAGGACAGCAAGATGAGCGATCAGGTGAAGGGCGCCATCCCGTTCACCCTCGACGCGCTCTACAACTTCTCGCCCAGCCTCGGCGCGGGCGTCTACGCCTCGTACGGCATCGTGTCCGTCGACAAGGACAAGACGGGCGCCGACTCGGCGAGCTGGCTCAAGTACGGCGCGCAGCTCCGCTACACCATCGGCGACGCGTTCCTCGGCTACGGCATCGGCATGGAGAAGGTCACGCTCAAGTACACGGGCGGCGAGGCCTCGTACAGCGGGCTCGAGTTCGCGCACCTGCTCGCGGGCTACAACTTCTACAAGGCCGACAAGCTCAAGGTCGGCGCGTTCGGCGACTTCGCCTACGGCCAGTACTCGACGTTCGAGACGCCCGCCGGCTCGGGCGACATCACCGACAAGGCCGCCCACCAGTGGCTCTACTTCGGCATCAACGGCCAGTACGATCTCTGATCGAGCGCTCGCCACGTGAGTGGTGAGAATGCCGCGCCCTCCGTCGCGAGACGGGGGGCGCGTCTCTTTTGTGCGTCGTGCGCGCACCCCTCGCGTGGGCGCTTCGTGCGCACCGAGCTTCCCATCGCGCCGGGTTCCGTGGAACGCTCGCGCCCATGCACCTCGCGCGCCTCGTCTCGTGGTTGGCGGCCGCCTCGGCCCTCGTCGGATGCACCTCGGGCTCGGCGGGCGA
>CAITLX010000490.1 GCA_903893335.1 uncultured delta proteobacterium
CCCGCATGGGACACGCCCGCGCGCGGCGCGACATCCTGCGTGGCCTCGCGGCGTGGAGCCGCGACCGCCGCACCCTCGCCGCGGCCGCCGCGGGTCGCGCGCGCCTGCTCGAGGCGTTGCCGCTGCTCGAGGCGATGCGCGGTCGCGACGCCTGGGCCGACCCCGGCGCCATCGACGAGGCGCTCGTGCTGCTCGCCGCGCACCGCGACCGCACCGCCGAGCGCCGCGCCGAAGCGAGCGCACTGCCATGATCCTCCGCACCCAAGGGAGCCCACCGCGATGACCCCCCGCATCGAACGAGCCGCCGTCACCATCGCCCTCGTCGCCCTCGCCCTCTGGGTCGGCGGGCTGTTCGCGCTCGGCGCCATCGCCGCGCCCGCCGTGTTCGGCCTCGTGCCCGCGCCGCTCTCGGGCGACGCGATGGGCACGGCGTTCCGCCGCTTCGACGCCGTCGCCATGACCTGCGCGGTCGTCGTGCTCGCCGTCGAGGCGCTGCGGCAGCGCGCCGGCTCGGACCACCACTCGCGCGCGTCGCGCTGGCGCGTCGTGGCCGCGGTCGGCGCCTCGGCGTCCGCGATCGCGATCGGCGCCTGGGTCTCCCCCGAGATCATGCGCCTGCACGGGCTCGGCGCGGTGCGAGGCTTCGGCGACGCGGGGCTCGCGCTGCACCGCCTGCACGAGGTCGCCGAGCGCCTCGGCAAGCTCGAGGTCACGCTCGGGCTCGCGCTCATCGTCCTGCACGCCGTCACCATGCCCGCGCCCGCCGAGGGGCGACGATGAGCGAGCCTGGCGTCCTGCCCAACAGCGGCTTCGTCCTGCACGACTACGTGCTCACCTTCGCCGTCGCCGACGACGCCCGCCGCGCGCTGCTGGTCGAGCGCTGCCGCGGCGCCTGGCTCGGCGACGAGATCACCCCGACGACCTGGGAAATCTCGAACAACCTCGAGCCCGAAGACCTCGAGCGCGCCATCCTCGAGCTGCTCGGCGACGGGGACCGCGCGGCGTACTATTATCTTTCCGACACCAAACGCATCTTCCGTGTCATGCTGGGTTAGTCGTTTCCTGGCCGTCTCGTGGGGGTCACACGGCTGCCCAAATCGGTTGACGCTCGGCCGAGCCGTCGCCTATGGTCCCGCACGCGTGCGCGCAGGCCCCGTCCCCATTGGGCCGTGCCTCCTCGCGCAGCGCCGCGGACGGGCCCGCTTGAATGGACCCACCCTCGGCGCCGTCTCAGCAGCATTCGCATCGGTTCACGTCAACTTCGTCCGGCTGGCGCCTCGGCGTGACGAGCGTCATGCTTCCCGGTTTGTGGGGGCGTTCGGCCCCGCCTAACTTCGATTCCTTGACGCCCTGGGTACCTGGCGCGGCCTGGCTCGATTCAACGACACGCTGGCCCACCCTCAGGGCAGCACAGCAGGAGAGCATCAATGAACAAGTGGTTGGCTTTCGTCGCGGCGGCCACGCTCGCGGCATGCAGCAGCAGCAGTGACAGCGGTGGCAGCACCCCTGACGCCGCGACCGACGTGAAGGCGGACGTGCCGAAGATCGACGCGGCGGCAGACGCCGGCGTCACCAACCTCGGCAAGGCCTGCAAGGCCGACGCCGACTGCATCACGGCCGGCCTCACCTGCCTGCTGACGACGGGCACGGACGTCACCGGCGGCGGGCCGGCCAACGGCTACTGCAGCGTCGACTGCACGGCCGACGGCGCGGTTTGCGACGAGTTCGACGGCGCTTGCGTCGACGTCAGCGCGGCCAGCGACGGCTCCAAGGCCTTCTGCTTCCAGACCTGCAAGCTCGGGCCGAGCAGCGCCCAGAGCTTCAGCAAGACCAAGTGCCACGCCCGCCAGGACGTCGCCTGCACCCAGTACGTCGACTCGAACCAGAACCCGACGAGCACGCTGTGCACGCCGCTCTGCGCCTCGGACGCCGACTGCAGCAGCGACGGCTCGCTGAAGTGCGACGCGCGCACCGGCGTCTGCAAGGCGACGGTCACCACGGGCGACCCCGACGGCACGCACTGCTCGGGCGACCGCGACGCGGCGCCGACCTGCGGCGGCTTCTGCATCAACTTCGGTGACGGCGACGGCGGCACCCTCGCGCACGTGTGCGGCGGGACCTGCGTGCTCGGCAACCAGAACGCTTGCGGCTTCGACGCGGCCATCGCGCAGAACCCGCCGGCGGACGGCACGCTGACGATGGGCGGCTGCCTCTTCGTCTCCGACCAGGCCGAGGGCATCGGCGACATGGGCCTCTGCGGCCAGCTCTGCCGCACCGACGCCGACTGCCTCGACACGGCCGACGGCGCGTGGTGCGACACCGCGCAGCTCATCGGTCAGCTCGGCTCGTGCAACTTCGGCGCGCACGACGGCGGCACCGGCACGGACGCCGGCACCGACGACGCGTCGGCCGACGCGGCGACCGAGTAAGCCACTCCACGACAACGCCGGCGGGCCGCTCGGTCCGCCGCGCACGAGGGCGTGCGTCACGCGAGTGACGCGCGCCCTTCGTGTTTTCGGCAGGGCGAGTGACGCGCGCCCTTCGTGTTTTCGGCGGGCGCCCGCTCGTCGCCCGCTTGCGATCGGCGCGCTCGGGCACTAATCGTGTGTGCCTGCGCGTCGCGTGCGCGCGGCGCCCCCACCACGATGTCCTCCCCCGCCGCCGACGACGCGCTCCCCGCCCCCCCCGACGCCGCGCTCGGCCTGTTCCGGGTGCTCGACGACGAGGGCGCGCTGGTCGATGCCGCCGCGGGCGAGCCCGACGCCGACCTCGCCTTGCGCGCGTACCGCGAGATGCGCCGCGTGCGGCTGCTCGACGCCCGCATGATCTTGCAGCAGCGCCAGGGGCGCGTCGGGTTCTACGGCGCGTGCACGGGGCAAGAGGCGGTGCCGGTCGCGACGGGCCTCGCGCTCGAGCCGCGCGACTGGGTCTTCCCCGCGCTGCGCGAGAGCTCGGTCATGCTCGTGCGCGGCTTCCCCCTGCCCCGCTACCTGGCGCAGGTCTACGGCAACGCCGCCGACGTGCTCAAGGGGCGCCAGATGCCGTCGCACATGAGCGGCCGCGCGGTGAACCAGGTCTCGTGGTCGAGCTGCATCGGCCCGCAGCTTCCGCACGCCGTCGGCGCCGCGTGGGCCGCCAAGCTGCGCAAGGACGACGTCGTCGCGGTCGGCTTCCTCGGCGACGGCGCGTCGAGCCAGCCCGATTTTCACGCGGCGATGAACTTCGCGGGCGTCTTTCGCGTACCGGTCGTCATCGTCTGCCAGAACAACCACTTCGCCATCAGCGTGCCGTCGAGCCGCCAGACGGCGTCCGCCACCTTCGCCATCAAGGGGCGCGCGTACGGCCTGCCCTGCCTGCGCGTCGACGGCAACGACGTGCTCGCGGTGCACCGCGCGATGACCGAGGCGGTCGCGCGCGCGCGCGCCGGCGACGGCGCGACCTTCGTCGAGTGCGTCACCTACCGCATCGGCGCGCACTCCACGAGCGACGACCCCACGCGCTACCGCTCCGACGACGAGGTGCGCGCCTGGGAGAAGAAGGACCCGCTCGCGCGCCTCGCGCGCCACCTGCGCGCGCGCGGCCTGCTCGACGACGCCGCCGACGCCGAGATCGAGCGCGTCATCGTCGCCGACGTCGCCGCGGCCATCGCCGAGGTCGAGCCCGTCGGCGCGCCCGACCGCCTCACGCTCTTCGACGACGTGTACGCCGAGCCCCCCTGGCACCTCGTCGAGCAGCGCGCCGCCCTCGCCCGCACGCCCCCCGCGCCGAAGCACGGCGAGGGCCCCTGAGCATTCCCACGTTTCGAGGAGACCCGACAGATGGCAAGCACCCAGTACGACGCGATCGTCATCGGCGGAGGCCCCGGCGGCTACCCCTGCGCGATCCGGCTCGGCCAGCTGAAGCAGAAGGTCGTCTGCATCGAGAAGGAGGAGGTCGGCGGCGTCTGCCTCAACTGGGGCTGCATCCCCTCGAAGGCGCTGGTCGCGGCCGCGCACACCTACGACAAGGCGCGCCACGCCGCCCCGATGGGCATCACGTTCGGCGAGGTCTCCATCGACGTCGGCAAGCTGCAGGACTGGAAGGGGGGCATCGTGAAGAAGCTCACCCAGGGCGTGCGCGGCCTGCTCAAGGCCAACGGCGCCGAGCTTCTCGCGGGCACCGCGCGCGTCGTCGGCCCGGGGCGCGTCGAGGTCACGACCAAGGACGGCGCGAAGCAGGTGCTCGAGGGCAAGGCCATCGTCGTCGCCACGGGCGCCACCACCATCGAGATCCCCTCGTTCCCGTTCGACGGCAAGCAGGTCATCGGCGCGCGCGAGGCGGTGAGCCTGCGCGAGGTCCCCCGCCGGCTGCTCGTCATCGGCGGCGGCGTCATCGGCCTCGAGCTCGGCAGCGTCTACCAGAAGCTCGGCAGCCAGCTCGTCGTCGTCGAGGCCACGCCCACGCTGCTGCCCGGCATCGACCCCGAGTGCACCGCCGTCGTCGAGCGCCGCATGACGAAGGCCGGCGCGCGCATCCTCAAGAGCGCGAAGGCGCTCGGCGTCGAGAGGCTGAAGGACGGCTCGCTCGCCGTGAAGGTCGAGATCGACGGCAAGGCCGAGACGGTCGAGACCGACGTCGTGCTCGTCGCCGTCGGCATGCGCCCGAACGCCAAGGGCTTCGGCCTCGAGGAGCTCGGCGTCGCCATCGACGCGCGCGGCTTCATCACCACCGACGCGCAGTGCCGCACGAGCGTGGCCGGCGTCTACGCCATCGGCGACGTGGCGGGCCCTCCGCTGCTCGCGCACAAGGCGACCAAGGAGGGCGAGGTCGTCGCCGAGGTCATCGCGGGGCACAAGGCCGCGAAGGACTGGGTCGCCATCCCCGGCGCCATCTTCACCGACCCGGAGATCGGCGCGGTCGGCCTCACCGAGGCGCAGGCCAAGGAGAAGGGCCTCGAGGTCAAGGTCGGCAAGATGCCGTTCGCAGCCAGCGCGCGCGCCATCGCCGCGATCGAGACCGACGGCTTCGTGAAGATCGTCGCCGACAAGGCCACCGGGCAGATCCTCGGCGTGCACATCGTCGGCCCCTCGGCGAGCGACCTCATCAGCGAGGGCGCGCTCGCGCTCGAGATGGCGGCGTTCCTCGAGGACGTGGCCCTCACGGTGCACCCGCACCCGACGCTCGGCGAGGCGACGATGATCGCCGCGCACCACGCGCTCGGCCAGGCGATCGACATCCTCAACCGCTGACAGCAGAGCCGACCCCGCCGGGGGCCGCCGACCGCTGGCTCGCCACGCACGCCGCCGTGGCGTATCCTTTCGACCTTCGCCCATGAGCGACCGCATCGTCGTGTGGCTGCGTGGAGGCTGGGCGCCCTCGCCAGCCGAGACCTTCCGCGCCGCCCTCCGCTCCGCGCTCGACGCCGCCAAGGTGCGCGGCGCCACCGCGTGCGCGCTCGCGCCCTTCTCGGTCGGGTTCTGCTTCGCCGCCGACGAGCTCGACGAGGCGCTCGCGTTCGCTGGCGAGGCCGCCGTGTCCTTCGCCGTGGGGGTCGCTCGCGGCGAGCTCGATCCGCTCGACGGCGCTGGCGGCGGGGCAGCCGAGCTCGCCTGGGGCCCCGCGCTCGTCGCCGCCGGCGCGCTCGCCGAGGCCGCGTCGCGCGGCGAGGTGCTGCTCGAGCAGGCGACGGCCCAGGCCGACCCGGCGCCGTTCGCCCCCTCCGAGCGCCGCAAGGCGCGGTGGAGCGGCGTCGAGCACGACGCGCTGGTGCGTCTGGCGGGCGAGCGCTGGCGGCCGACCGATGCCTCCGAGCAGCTCGAGCGCCTCGTGCGGCCCACGCCCTGGGCGTTCCGCGAGGGCGCCGTCGCGGCGCTCCGAGGGCGACCCGGGTCGCTCATGGTGGTGCGCGCCGACCCGGGCTTCGGCGGCTCGCGCCTGCTCGACGAGGTCGGCGCGGCCGAGACCCCCGGGCGGGTGATCCGGCTCGCCCCCGCCGGCGCCGAGCCGCTCGGGGCGCTGCGCATGGCCTTCGCCGACGCCCTCCGCGCGCCTCCGGCCGACGCGGCGCACGCGGCGAATGCGGTCGCCGCCGCCGAGGAGATGATCGCCGCGCGCGACGCCATCAATCGCGACTTGCAGGCCGAGGGCTTGCCCACGGTAAGCACGCGG
>CAITLX010000491.1 GCA_903893335.1 uncultured delta proteobacterium
CTGCGGCTCGGCGTGCAGCCCGTCGGCGCTCGCGCGCCACTCCTCGACGACGCTGCGGCCGATGGGCTCGGCGCCGACCCTCTCATCGTAGTGCACGAACGCGCGGCCGTTGTCGGCGAAGCGCGGGTGCAGCGCGAGCCCGAGCAGCCCCTGCTCGCCCCCCGAGCGCACCCGCTCGCGCAGATCGAGCCAGGGCTCTGCGAGCAGCGCGCCGTGCTCGACCACGCGCACCGCGCCGCGCTGCTCGAGCACGAGCAGGCGCGAGGGCAAGCCGGGCACCCCGGCGGCGAAGACGGGCGCGTCGAGGCCCGACGCGACCTCGACCAGCTTGGCGAAGGGGGCCGGCTCGTGATCGTCGAACGGCGTCGCGCTGCCCGAGGGGCGCGGCGCGGGAGGGCGAAACGAGGCCGGATCGAGCGCGCGCAGCGCCCACCACGTCGCCGCGAGCGACGCGGCGCCGACGCCGAGCGCCAGCGCACCGCGCAGTGCGCGGCGCGCCGACGTCGGTCGATCGGCCCCCCCCAAGCCGGCTCGCGTCAGTCGAGGCTCGCGAAGGCCTCGGACGGGATGTCCATCGGCGAGTTGTCCTCGCGCGCGAGGATGTTGGCGGTGTCGCGCACGCCCGGCAGGATGTTGCGCGCGAAGTAGAGCGCCGCCTGCTTCTTGCCCTCGTAGAACGCGATGTCCTTGTGGCCGGCGGGGAGCTTGGCCTGCGCGTCGAGCGCGATGCGCGCGCCGTCGAGCAGCAGCCAGCCGACGGCCGTCTCGCTCATCATCTGCAAGAAGCGGTTGGCGACGAGCGGCACGAGCGCCATGCGACCGGACTGGAACCAGCCGAGCAGCTTCATGGCCGTGCCGGCGAGCGCCTCTTGCGCCTGGCCGAGCTCACCGACCGCGTCGGCGAGCGCCGGGTGCGCGGCGTTGGCCTCGACGAACTTCGCGACGTCGCCGAGGAACGCCTGCGCGTTGCCGCCGCCGTTCTGCATCAGCTTGCGGCCGACGAGATCCATCGCCTGGATGTGGTTGGTCCCCTCGTAGATGGAGAAGATCTTCGCGTCGCGCGCGCACTGCTCGACCGGGTAGTCGCGCGTGTAGCCGGCGCCGCCGTAGGTCTGCATCGCCGTCTCGCAGACGCGGAACGACTGATCCGAGCCGTACGACTTCACGAGCGGCACGAGCAGATCGACCTGCCCCTGGTGGTAGGCCACGGCCTCGTCGTCCTTGCCCGCGAGCGAGCGGACGGCGTCGAGGTGGCGCGTGAGCTTGACGATGAGGCAGCGCACGCCCTCGACGCGCGCCTTCATGTCGATGAGCATGCGGCGGACGTCGGGGTGCTCGATGATCGACACGCGCGGAGCGGTGGCGTCCTTCCAGCGGTCGATGGGGGCGCCCTGCTTGCGGTCCTTGGTGTAGGCCAGCGCGCTCAGGTACGCCGACGAGGCGACCGCGACGCTCTGGAGCCCGACGGCGATGCGCGCGCCGTTCATCATCGCGAACATCTGGCTCATGCCGACGTTCTCGGTGCCGCCGACCAGCTCGCCGATGCAGCCGCCGTTCTCGCCGAAGTTGAGCACGCACGTCGACGAGCCGAGGATGCCCATCTTGTGCTCGATGCTGCCGACCAGCACGTCGTTGGAGCCGCCGCTCGTGCCGCCCTCGCCCACGGTGAGCTTGGGGACGATGAACAGCGAGAGCCCCTTGGTGCCGGGCGGCGCGCCTTCGACGCGCGCGAGCACGAGGTGCAGGATGTTCTCGGTGATGTCCTGGTCGCCGCCCGAGATGAAGATCTTCGTGCCCTGGATGGCGTAGCGGCCGTCGGGCAGCTTCTTCGCGGTGGTGCGCGCGGCGCCGACGTCGGAGCCGGCCTGCGCCTCGGTGAGGCACATCGTGCCCGCCCACTTGCCCTCGATGAGCGGCGGCAGGAAGCGCGCGTGCTGCTCGTGCGTGGCGTACTTCTCGATGACCTCGACGACGCCGAGCGCGAGGCCCGGGTACATGAAGAACGCCGTGTTGGCGCCCGACATGAGCTCCTGCATCACGGCGAAGAGCGTGAAGGGCGCGCCCTGGCCGCCGTGCTCGGTCGGCACGACGAGCGCGTTCCAGCCTGCCTCGGTGAGCCGCCCCCACGCCTCCTTGAAGCCGGTCGGCGTGATGACCTTGCCGTCTTCGAAGCGGCAGCCCTCGCGGTCGCCGATGGCGTTGAGCGGCCCGAGCACCTCGCAGGCGAACTTGTACGCCTCGTCGATGACCATCGAGACCTCGTCCTTGCCCCAGTTGTCGAACGGGGGCTGGCCGAGCACCTCGTCGAGCTGAAACTGCTCGAAGAGGAGGAAGCGGATTTCGCGCAGGTCAGCGACGTAGCGGTTCTGGGCGGCTTGGGCGTTCGACACGGGTCTACCTCCGGGCAAGCAAGCGCTGTCGGCCACGCGATGCGAGGTCCGACGCGCCGAACAGGCGGGCAGGCGAATGAATCGCCATTCAGTAGACTAGTGAGGGTGGCGCGACGCGTCAAAGCCGACCGTCGGCGGCGACCGTGGTGAGACGCGCCCGGGGCGCCCGCAGGCGCGAGCCTCAGCGAGACTTGGCGATGGTCGAGGCGCTGGCCTTCTTCGGCGCGGCGGCGACCTCGACGGCCTTCTTCTCGGCGTAGGTGGCTTCCTTCTTGGCGCGACGGGCCTTCTGGCGGTGGCGCGCGCGGGGGTTTTGCGGGGTTCCCATGGCGGCGACTCTTACCACGCCCAGCGCCGAGCGCGAGCGCCGACCGAACGGCGGGCGTCAGCGGGCGCCGCGTGCGACCGGAGCGCGGGGGGAGCCGAGCGCGCGCAGCGCGCGGCACGGCACGTCGTCGTCGCAGGGGCCGACCCTGCCCCGGTGCGGGAGCCAGGGGACCTCGGCCACGCGGGCGGGGTCGCGCACGTCGGGGCCGCGCCACGTCGGGGGGGCGTGCGCCAGGGTGGCCTCGCGCTCGTCGCCCGCGGCCAGGCCGAGGTGCAGCGTCGGCACGAGCCCGACGCGCTGCACCGGCGCTCCGTCGGGGAGCGCGAACAGCAGCGTGGTCAGGCGGAGCACGCCGGCCTGCGCGTCGTCGTCGAGGTACTCCTGGGCGCACCCCTTGCCGTACGTCCGGCCGCCAGCCAGCACCGCGCGGTGGTAGCTCGCGAGGCCGCCGGCGATCATCTCCGCGGCGCTGGCGGTCTCGGCGTCGACGAGGACGGCCAGCGGCCCGCTCCACCGCGAAGCCGCCTCGGGCTCGGGGGCGCGGTCGGTCTCGACGCGGCCGTCGCGCCGGTGCATCGGAAAGAGCGGCGCGCCGGGGAGAAACAGGCCGATCGCGGCCGCGGCGCCGTCGGTCGAGCCCCCGCCGTTGCCGCGCAGGTCGAGCACGACGCCCGCCGGCGGCTCGGTCGCGCGGGCCTCGGAGAGGACGGCCCCGAGCAGCTCGCCCAGGTCGTCGGGGACGTCCGTGATCGAGACGACGAGCGCCGAGCCGTCGCCGTAGGGCACCCGCGCGGTCGAGACCTGCTCGCCGTGCGGCGCCGCGGGCTCGTCGGGAGGGGGCGCGACGTCGAGCATGCGCGGGTGCGCCTCTCCCTCGCGCCACACGAGCACGCGCCGCAGCGCGGAGCCGTCGCCGTCGGGCGGGGCGCCGAGCTGCTCGGCCTGCTCGACCGGCAGGCCGGCGGTCGCGACGCCGTCGATCTCGAGCACGAGGTCGCCCGCGACGATCGGCGCGAGCGGCTGCTCGCCGACCCGCAGGCCGAGCGGCGCGCGGACCATGCGGCCCCAGAGGTGGAAGGCGGCGGCGTCGTCGAGCGCCGGGTCGTCGAGCGAGGACTCCTCGCCGCGCGGCGCCCACGCACCGTGCGGATCGACCAGCGGGAGGTACGCGCGCACCGAGGCCGCGATCACCGCGTCGGTCCAGCCCGCCCTGTCGAGGTCGGGCACGACGCGCGCGCGCGCCGCCTCGGCGAAGGGGGCGAGCTCGGGGCCGAGCCCCGCGACCGCGTCGGCCGCGCGTCGGCCGAGCAGAGCGGCGAGCGAGCGGGCGGCGACCGTCACGTCTCCCTCCTCGAAGGCGGTGCCCGCGGCGGCCTCCCAGGCGGCGACGGGCGAGGGGGCGCGGACCTCGGCGCGCGCTGCGTCGAAGGTGCTGCGCAGCGTGGAGACCCACGCCTCGACGCTCGCGCCGGCCTCGTCGGCGAAGGTGCAGGGGCCCGAGCCCGGCGGCGCCTCGAGCTCGCGTCGCGCGTCCGAGGCGCGACGACGCAGCACCTCGACGACGGGCGCATCGGGAGCGGCCGACCAGAGGCCATGCGGATCGAGCCAGTCGGCGGTCGCGTCGGCGAGGGCGCGGGGGTCGACCTCGGGGGGGGCCGACGCGAGCTGCGCGCGCGCCTGCGCGACGATGCGTCGGGCGGTGTCGCAGGTGATCGATGGCGGCGAGCCGCTCGGCACCGCGAGCGACGCGCGCCCGTCGCGCGGAGCGGCTGCGTCGGCTCCTTCGCCCGAGGGCGATGCGCCGTCGGCCGCGTCGCGCGTCGTCGCGTTCCAGACGCCGCGGGCGATGCCCCCAAGGGCCGCGACAGCGACGCAAGCGCCGAGGACGGTCGTCGGGCGCATCGTCGGCGAACTCTACCCCGGCCGCCGTTGCGCGCCCAAACGGACGGCCATTTGGGGCCGCGGCGCGCCGCGGGCGCGATGGTACGGTGGCCTCGATGCGAGGCCGAGCCCTGCCCCCCGAGCGCGCCGCGAAGGTCTGCGTCGCCGCGCTCGTCGCCGCGGCGCTGGCGGTCGGTTGCAGGCGGGGTGAGCCGCCGGCGCCCCTCGCGGACGC
>CAITLX010000492.1 GCA_903893335.1 uncultured delta proteobacterium
AGGCGAAATCCTACCGCGGGTTCGAATCCCGCCCTCTCCGCAAAGAACATGCTCGGCGCACTTCGGCGCTCACGCCACTCGCTCGCGCACCCCGCTGTCGGCTTCCCTGGGCACCTCCGCCTCGCCGCGTGCGGCGCGGAGCTCGCCCCGCGCCATCGGCCCGCGCAGCAGGGTGATCGCGTCGCGGGGTTGTACGAGGAACGGCTCGTTGCCGACGTGGGCGTCGCGGTAGACGAACCACCTCGGCGCGAGGTTGCCGATGGTCTCCGCGAGCCTGCGCGTGGCGGCGCGGTCGGTGCCGCCGCCACCGGTCAGGCCGTCGATGACGCGGGCGCGGTCGGCGTCGGTCTGGAGGCGACCGATGCACCAGACGCCGGCGTTGCCGAGCGAGCGGTAGTCGAGATCCATCGGGTTCTGCGTGGCGAGCACCACCCCCACCCCGAACGCCCGCGCCTGCTTCATCAGCGCGATGATCGGGCGCTTGGTCGGCGGATTGGCCGGGTGCGGCGGCAAGAAGCCATACACCTCGTCGAAGACGACCAGCGCGCGCAGCCTCTGGGTGCCAGGCAGCGAGCGCACCCAGGCGAGCGTCTCCTCGAGCAGCACGCCGAGCACGAGCGCCCGCTCGTCGTCGTCGAGGTGCGCGACGCTGACGACGACCGCTGGCGTGCGTCCGTCGGTCGGGGTGAGCCAGGCGCCGACGTCGAGCGTCGTCCCCTGCCGCCACGTCTCGAACGTCGGCGACGCGAGCAGCGTGTTGAGCGCGACCGACAGCGCGCGCCGCTCCTTCTTCGGGAGGAATGCCTCCAGCGTGAGGGCGCCGATCTCGGCGATGGGAGGAGCCTCGAGGTCGCCGAGCAGCGACGCGAGGTCGGCGCTCTGGCCGGCGCGCAGCCTGCGCTCGGCGAGCACCGCGAGCAGCACGTGCTCGCGGCTGCGGGCCGGATCGGGGTCGCGGCCGAGCAGGCGCAAGACGAGCGACACCGCAGCCGACAGCGCCGCGCGCGCCGACTCGGGGTCCGACTCCCAGAGCGGCGAGCGGCGCTCGAGCGACGAGAGGACGTGCAGCGGCTCGCCTGCGGTGGAGCCGGGAGTGATGACGCGCACGCGCGTGGTGGCGCGGAAGCGCGCGACGTCGGCCGGCGTGAGGTGCCACGCGCCGAGATCGTGGTCGCGCTGGTCGGTCGCGGCGGCCGCTCGCTCGTCGAGCGAGCGCGCGTCGCCGTCGGACTTCTCGGGCAGCCAGGGCGCGAGCGCCCCGGGGTCGCCGAGCGGAGGGGCGAGCAGGAGGTTGGGGAGGTCGCCCTTCACGTCGATGACGAGACAGGGCACGCCGGCGCGCAGCGCCTCTTCGAGGGTGACGGTGATGAGCCCCGTCTTGCCCGAGCCCGTCATGCCGACGACGACGCCGTGCGTGACGAGGTGGTGGGGGGGAAGGTCCCAGCAGGCGATGGCGCCGCCTCCGTCGAGGCGGCGCGCCATGCCCATGTTGAAGTCGTTCGTGGTCATGACGCACCGCCTCTCGGGTCTCGGGGTCCAGGGTCACGCGTTGACGGCCGTCAGAAACGGACGGGCGTTGGGGAGCGCCGGGAGCGCGTCGGCCGGCACGGGCTCGGGCTGGGTGGCCTTCGCGGGGGCGGTCGGGTCCGGCGCGGCCACGACCGGGGCCGCCGCGTCGCTCGCCTTGTGGTTGCCGTTGTTGCGGCCGGCGTAGAGCGACGGGGCGTACTCGTCGGCGTCCCCCTCGCGCCAGCGCACGAAGCCGACCGCCGCGCGCACCTCCTCGTACCGCTGCGCGAGCAGCGTGAACGCCTTCTGGCGCACGATCGCCGCGGCGGCGGTGACCTTCGGGCGAGCGTCGCGCTCGGCGATGGTGGCGACCAGGCGATCGGCCACATCGGACGCCTCGAGCACGCTCTCGCGCGTGAGGCCCGACTTGCCGGCGACCTTGTCCCAGCTCTCCGAGAAGAGCTGCACGAGGCTCAGGATCTCGAAGGCGACGCCGCGGTAGGTGCCCGTCTTCTTGATCTCGTCGACCGACGCCTGGCTGAGCACCCCGAGGTCGGCGAGCGCCTGGGCGTGGAGGTAGAGCCGGTCGCGCTGCTTCAGCGCCTCGGTCATCATCTCGGGCAGCGACGCGCCCATCTCGGTGGCGATCTTCCAGCGCGTTTGGGCACTGCCGAGCGCGAGCGCGTCGTCGACGAGGCCGTCGACCTTGGCGAGGTCGAAGCAGCTCATGCGCTCCTTGAAGTCGGCGGCGAGCTTGCCGATCTGCGGCACCGCGCCGAGCACGGTCGTGACCGTCGTCGGGATGTCGACGTTGACGATGAGCAGGCTGTCGGCGGGGACCGCCTGGATGTCGGCCTCGCGGCGGTGGAACGCGGTGATGTAGCGGTTCTCGATGGCGGGGGACGACTCGGTGGGCTGGATGGGCGTGGTCATGGTGGTCTCGTCGGTGGAGGGGTTGGTCTGGGCGTTGGGGCTCTGGACGTTGTCGTTGGGGTTCATGGTCGTGGTTCCTTCCGTCGCCCCGCGTCGTGCGTCGGCGACAGTCACCCCTAGAGCCAGCCGCGTGCCACGCTGCTGTGCGTGCCAACTGCCCGGAATCGTTCAGGTCGTGCCGCGGCAGTCTCATGGAATCTCACCCAGTCTCATGCGACTGGTTGAGACTGGGTGAG
>CAITLX010000493.1 GCA_903893335.1 uncultured delta proteobacterium
CGAGGGATCTCTCGCGTTCGTGGCGCTGCGAGACGACGCAGTCCTCCGGCTCTCGATGGCCGACATGACGGTCGACGGTTCACCGGCAGCCAGCCTTCTGCACTACGACGCCACCGGTACGCTGACTGTGACCGACGTCAACGGGAAGATGTCGGTCTTCGCGAAGGCGCAGCTCCTCTGGTTCAAGAAGAAGTGGACGCAGACGATCGCTCGCTTCGCCCCCGTCTGGGACAATGCTCCGTACCTGGACCACCACGGGTGCGTGCCGTTGAACTAATCGGCACGCTCCGTGGACACGGCGGCCCGTGTCGCGTCCTGACGGGGCTGCGCCGACGGGAGGGAGCCCCGACTGCTCTGGCAATCCAACGTAGTGGAAGGAGTCGTCATGACTGCTCGATCTCGTGTCGCCCTGGTCGGCGGCGCTGCGCTCGTCGTGCTGATCGCCCTGTTCAGCCGTCCCCAGCCCACGGCGCCGGTTCCGACGTCGGTCCCCGAGGTGGGTTCTGTCCCCGCGCCGCCGCCTTTGCCGGTGGTGGCAGCGGCCGCTGCGCCGGAGGCTCCGGCGCCCAGGCCAGGCAGCCTGCACAGCTACGACATTGCGTTCGTGCAGAGCATGACGATCGGTCAGAGCGCAAAGCCCGCGGCCAGGGGCTCCGCAGCACGCCAGGGCCTCGACAGGACCGTGAAGGGCGGGCTCACGCTCGTCTGCGTGGAGCACGAGGCGACGCGCGTACGATACCGCGCGACGCTCGAGCACGTCGGAGCGTCCGTCAACGGCCTGCCTCTCACGGACGCTGAGCTGCTCGCGCGCCCCTTCTTCTTCGATACCGACGCCAGCGGGCGCATCGTGGCGTTCGCCTTCGACCCGACGCTCCCCATGGACGTGCGCGGAACCCTGAAGGCGCTCATGGCGCTCGGGCAGGTGGTGACGGGCGCGGGGGACGCCTGGACCACGCGCGAGGAGGACACGACGGGCGCGTACGACGCGACCTACACGCGCGCAGCGACGGGCAATCGGCTGACCAAGGCCCGCGTGCGGTATGTGCACCTCGCTGGACGGGAGCGCGGCTTTGCCGACGAATCCGCGCAGGTCGAGGTCCACGACGACATCCGCATCGCGCTCGGTGCAGACGGCGCGTTGGTCGCCCTCTCGGCGATCACGGCGACCGACATTCCCTTGGGCGAGGGGCTCGGGCGCATCAGCGATCACGAGACGTGCATCATGACGCTGCGCGACACCGGCTTCGACGAGGCGAAGCTGGCCTCGTACCGCGCCGAGCGGGCCGGGATGCCGGAGGCTGCGATGGACGCCACGGCCGAGCTGCGGGCTCCGGCGACGAAGCTGGCGATGCGCGAGCAGGCCGACCGCAATACGCTGAACGGCGCCAAGCTGCAGGATGTGATGGGCGAGCTCGAGCACGCACGCACGGGGACCAGCCAGGAGCGCGCCGTGGTGATGTCGCGGCTGAGCGCGGGGTTTCGTCTGAGCCGTGAGGACGCCGAGCAGACCGCGAAGAAGATCCCGGGCTCGCCCATCCAGGACGGGATGGTCCTCACCGGTGCGCTGGCTGGCGCGGCAACCCCGGAGGCGCTCGGGTTGCTCGCCGAGGTGGCGGCGAACGGCGGGACGCCGAAGGAGGTTCGGCTCAACGCCGTGACCGGGCTTGGTCTGGCCACTTCGTCGTCGTCCCCTCTCGTGCACACGCTCGCGGCGTTGCTCGACGACGGTGACTCCGCGGTGCAGGCGTCGGCGTTGCTCGCGCTCGGGGGCGCTGCCGCGACCCTGCGAGAGAGTGACCCTGCGGCCTACGAGTTCGCGATCACGACGCTGCTCAATGCCCTGACGAGCGCGCAGACACCGGGACAGAGGGAGCTGTGCTTCCGTGCTCTCGGCAACTCCGGCGATCCGCGCGTCTTGCCGTTCGCGAGGGAGGCGGTGACGCGCGAGGTGCCGCTCGTGCGGCTCGCCGCGGTCGATTCGGTGCGGCGGGTGGCGCTCCCGGACGTCGATGCGTTCTTGACGAGCGTGATGCACGAGGACGCCGAGTCGCGTGTGCGCGTTGGCGCCGTCGCGGTGGCGGAGGAGTTTCGCGCGTTGCCGACGTATGTGCCGGTGCTGGGCGGGGTCGCGAAGAGCGACGCTTCGCCGCTCGTGCGCCGCGCCGTGCTCCACGCGCTCGACCGCGTGAGAGCACTCCCCGAGGCGCTGGCGGTGATCCAGTGGTCGGCCGCGAACGACGCTTCGGACGACGTGAGGAAGTTCGCCAACGAGCTCCTGCAGCCGAGGCCGGAGCTGGGGCCAAGCGGGGGGTAGCGTGGCGCGCGCTCGCCGAGTGGACGACGAGCCGGCTGTCCTCGCGGCACGCAGCAGCGGGGCATCGGTTCGATGCCCTCGCGCCAGCGACTCGGGTAGGCTCGTGACTTGGTGACGAGGCGATGTCGCGGGCGTTGAAGGCATTCCGGAGCGGGCTCAAGCGCGAGCTTCCGCGCTGGCGCGACGAGGGGCTCGTCGACGGCGCCGCCGCCGAGGCGCTCGCGGCGCGCTACGCGCTCGGCGACGCGGACCTCGAAGGGCCGGGGTTGCTCCCCGTCTACGTGCTCGGCGCGGTGCTCGTCGGCGCAGGCGTCGTCTCGCTGGTCGCGTGGCACTGGGACGAGATGGGGCGCGCGGCGAAGCTCGCGCTCATCGCGATCTCGATCGTCGCGGCCCACGTCGCGGGCGATCGGCTGCGCTCGGGCGAGCGGCATCCGAAGGTGGGCGAGGCCCTCACGTTGCTCGGCTCGCTGCTCTTCGGCGCGGGCATCGGCCTGGTCGCGCAGATCTTCCAGGTGAGCGGGCAGTGGTACGGGCTCTTCGGCGCGTTCGCGGTCGGCGCGGCGGCTGCGGCGCTCTTGCTCGACTCGGAGCCGACGCTCCTCGCGGCCTCGGCCGCTGGCGTGGCGCTCTGGGCGAGCGGCTTCGCGGGCGACCGCGAGGGCTGGGTCGCCGCGGTGGTGCCGTGGGCTGCGGCGGCGCCCTTCGTCGCTGCGGGGTGGCGGCGTGGCTCGCGCGCCGTGCTCGCCGTCACCGCAGCGGGGCTCAGCATCGCCGTGCTCGCCTCGGCGGAGAACGCGGCGCCGCTCGGCATCCTCGCGACCTGCGCGGCGTTCACGCTCGTCCCCGTCGCAGCGCGCGAGCGCGAGGCGCCCCTCGCGGGCACGCTCGCGACGATCGGGCGGCTGGGCTTCGCCGGGGCGACCTTCGCGTTCGGCTTCATCGACCTCGCGCGCGACGCGCGCCTCCCGCAGCTTGCCGAGGCGGGGCCCATCGCGATCCCGGCCGTCGTCGCGGCGACGCTGCTCGGGCTGGCGCCAGCGCGAGGTCACGCGACCGGGCGCGCGTGGTCCGAGCCGCTGCTCGCTGTCGGCACCTCCTTCGCGCTCGCGCTGATGGCCAATCTCGGCGTGCCCGTGCTGGTGGCCGTCGTGGCGAACGTCGTGCTCGCGCTGCTCGCGGCGATGCGCATCTCCGAGGGCGTCCGGTCGCTGCGGCGCGGCCCCTTCTGGGAGGGCGTGCTCGTCGCGTTCGCGCTCGTCGTCGCGCGCTTCCTCGAGATCGAGCAGCTTCTCTGGCTCAAGGGGCTCGGCTTCATCGCCAGTGGCGTCGGCCTCACCCTCGTCGCGGTCGCGTTCGAGCGCCGCCGCAAGGAGGGCCGCCATGGCGCGTGAACGCTGGCGCCTCGCGGCTGCGGTCGCCGTCCAGCTCGCCGTTCTGGCGCTGGTGCCCGCGCGCCAGCTGCTCGCGGGGCTGCACGGCACCGAGGTCACGCTCGCGACCGCGCCGGTCGATCCCTTCGAC
>CAITLX010000494.1 GCA_903893335.1 uncultured delta proteobacterium
AAGCCTCCGAGCGAGACGTCGCCGTCGCCCGGCAAGCCGCCCGGGAGAAAATCGCGCAGCGCGCGCAGCTTGCCCGCCCACGAGACGAGCGGCGTCTTGATCCAGGTGCCCCAGTCGACGGGGATGCCGAGGAAGAGCCCCTCGGGCAGCGCCTGCAAGCGACCGTCGCGCACGATGTAGACGCGGCGGTTCTCGGCGCGCGTCTCGATGAGGCGCTCGCCGAGGCCGACGGCCTTGCACAGCGCCGTGGCCTCGGGCTTGAGCGCGACGAACGAGTCGGGGCCCGCGTCGATGACGAAGCCCTCGTGGTGCTCGGTGCGGATGTTGCCGCCGAGGCGCGGGCCAGCCTCGAGCAGCGTGACGCGCAGGTCGAGCCCGCGCGCCTCGATGCCACGCCGCAGCGCCGCGACCGTCGCGAGCCCCGAGATGCCGCCGCCGATGACGACGACGTGCGCCGGGGACCCGCTCATGCCCCGGTGGCCTTCGCCTGCTCGCGCTGCGCCGCGCTCGTCTCGTGGACGAAGTCGACGAGGCCCTTGACCGCATCGACCGGCGTCTCGGGGAGGATGCCGTGGCCGAGGTTGAAGATGTGGCCCGGTCGGCCACCTGCGAGCTCGAGCACGCGCGAGGCGGCGTGCTCGATGACGGGCCGCGGCGCGAAGAGCACCGTCGGGTCGAGGTTGCCCTGCACCGCGACGTCGTGGCCGATGCGCTGCCAGCCGATGTCGAGCGGGGTGCGCCAGTCGACGCCGAGCACGGTGCCGCCCGCCTCGCGCTGCAGCCCGAGCAGCTCGCTCGTGCCCGTGCCGAAGTGGATGACCGGCACGCCCGTCTGCTCGATGTCGCGCAGGATGTAGCGCACGTGCGGCAGGACATACTCGCGGTAGTCGTCGGGGCCGAGCTGCCCGATCCAGGAGTCGAAGAGCTGAACGGCCTGCGCGCCGGCGTCGATCTGCGCGCGCAGGAAGCGGCGCACGACCTCGGCGAGCTTGCTCATCAGGCGCGTCCACGTGCGCGGGTCGCCGTACATCATCCGCTTGGTGCGGACGAAGTGCGCCGACTTTCCGCCCTCGATGAGGTAGCTCGCAAGGGTGAACGGCGCGCCGGCGAAGCCGATGAGCGGCACCTTGCCGTCGAGCTCGCGGCGGATCATGCGGATGGCGTCGAGGACGTAGCCGAGGCCCTCCTCGGGCTGGATGACCCGCAGCGCCTCGACCTGCATCGGGTCGCGGATGGGGTCGTGCACGACGGGCCCCTCGCCCGCGGTGAACTCGAAGGGGGCGCCCATCGGCTCGAGGGGCAGCAGCAGGTCGGCGAAGAGGATGGCCGCGTCGACCCCCAGCACGAGCGGCTGGAGCGTCACTTCGCAGGCAAGCTCGGGGGACTTGCAGATCTCGAGCATCGAGTGCTTCGCGCGGATCGCGCGGTACTCGGGCATGTAGCGCCCCGCCTGGCGCATCATCCAGATGGGGGTGGCGTCGGTCGGTTCGCGTCGGCAGGCCTTGAGGAATCGGTCGTTCATGGGAGGGCGCGCAGGTTAGCACCTGCGACGCCATTCGCAGAGGCCTCTACGCGCCTACCGACGCTCGATTTTCGCCCCCCCTTGGCGGGACCGGGCGCCCCCCTCGGGGCGCCCGCTGGGGTCACTGCCTCGTGCGCAGGAACGTCGGGGCGTCGAACTCGTTGTCGAGCGACTGGGCCGGCGGCGCCATCGTCGTGCGCTCGATGCGCAGCGAGGCCGGCGGCTCGGAGGAGCCGAAGCCCCCGGTGGCCGCGAAGGCCACGGGAGCCGGGCGGCGCGAGGCGAACTGCGCGGAGGTCGGAGCGACCGAGGTCCGGGCGGCGGGAGCCGCGACCACGGGCGCGGGCGCCGGGATGCTGTAGGCCGTGCGGCGCGCGGGGGCCTGCTGCGCGGGCATCCCGTAGACCGGGCGGGCGGTCGCGACCGGGCGCGACTCCGTGTCGCCGAACTCGCGGTCGAAGCCCGTCGCGATGACGGTGACCTTGATCATCTCGCCCATCGACTCGTCGACGCTGGCGCCCCAGATGATGTTCGCATCGGGGTGCGCCTGCTCGCGCACGAGCGTCGCGGCCTCCTTCATCTCACGCAGCTTCAGGTCGGGGCCGCCGACGAAGTTGATGAGGACGCCGGTCGCGCCCTGCAAGGAGATGTTGTCGAGCAGCGGCGAGTTGATGGCCGTCTCGACCGCGCAGCGCGCGCGGCCCTGGCCCTTGGCGCAGCCCGCGCCCATCAGCGCGCGTCCCATGTTCTGCATCACGGTCTTCACGTCGGCGAAGTCGACGTTGACGATGCCGTTCTGCGTGATGAGGTCGCTGATGCCCTTGACCGCCTGGTAGAGCACCTCGTCCGCCTTGCGGAACGCGTCGATGAACGACAGCTCGTCGTCCTCGAGCAGGAGGAGCTTCTCGTTGGGGATCGTGATGAGCGTGTCGACGTGGTCGGCCAGCTCCATCATGCCGAGCTCGGCCTGGCGCGTGCGGCGCGAGCCTTCGAACTCGAACGGCTTGGTGACGACGCCGACGGTGAGCGCGCCCTCCTCGCGGGCGAGCTGCGCGACGACGGGCGCCGCGCCGGTGCCCGTGCCGCCGCCCATGCCCGCCGTGACGAACACCATGTCGGCGCCGCTGATCGCCTCCTTGATGCGCGTGACGTCTTCCATCGCGGCCTTGCGCCCCTTCTCGGGGTCGGCGCCGGCGCCGAGGCCCTTGGTGACGGCCTGCCCGATCGGGATCCGCACCGGCGACTGGTTGGCGTTGAGCGCCTGCGCGTCGGTGTTGATGGCGACGAACTCGACCCCCTCGAGGCCGAAATTGATCATCGCGTTGATCGCGTTGCCGCCGGAGCCGCCGCAACCCACGACCTTGATACGCGCCTGGTACTCTTGCGACTCGTCGCCAGCAAATTCGATCGAGAAACTCATCGTGTCCTCCCGGGGTGCGGCGTCGCCGCTCTCTTCGTCGTGTCGTCTGGGGTGCGGCGGCGAGCCGAGGGCGCCTCTTCCCTCTGGTGGCCCGCCGGGGACGTCCCCCGTGGTGTGGATCAGCTGTCCGAGTCGTCGCGGGTCAGAACGCCGCCCGCAGCCAGTCGAAGAACTTCGATTTCCGCGCCTCTTCCTCGATGGGAGCGGACACGGACCGGCTGGCCGCTCGCCCTGCGGCGGAGACGGCAGCGTGGCTCAGGGTGGGCGCGATCGGCGAGCGCGCGTCGCGCAGCGCCTGGGCGCCGAACTTCACGAGCCCGACGCCGGTGGCGAACTGCGGCCCCTGCACGAGCTGCGTGATGCCGCTGACGCCGATCGGCGAGCCCATGCGGACGGGCATGCCGAGGATCTCCTCGGCGAACTCGGTCATGCCCTCGAGCAGCACCGCGCCGCCCGTGAGCACCGCGCCTGCGGAGAGCTGCTCGAGCAGCCCGGTGTCCTCGATGCGCTTGCGCACCAGGGCGAACATCTCCTCGGCGCGCGGCTCGATGATGTCCGAGAGCACGCGGCGAGCGGCCTTGCGCGGCGGGTGACCGCCGACGCCGGGGACCTCGATCTCCTCGTCGTCGCCGACCATGCGCCCGAGCGCGCAGCCCGAGTTGCGCTTGAGCCGCTCGGCCTCACCCATCGGCGTGCGCAGCCCCGCGGCCACGTCGCTGGTGATGTTGTTGCCGCCGACGGGGATGACGCTCGTGTGCGCGATGCCGCCCTCGACGTAGAGGATGAGGTCGGTGGTGCCGCCGCCGACGTCGATGACGGCGACGCCGATCTCCTTCTCGTCCTCGGAGAGCACGGCCTCGGCGCTCGCGAGCGGCTCGAGCACGACGTCGGCCACGGTGAGGCCGCAGCGCTCGGCGCAGCGGATGACGTTCTGCACGCAGCTCGTCGCGGCCGTCACGAGGTTCACGCGGACCTGCAGGCGCACGCCGCTCATGCCGATCGGGTCGCGGATGCCGTCCTGGTTGTCGACGATGTACTCGCGCGGCAACACGTGGAGGATCTGCCGGTCGGCGTCGACCGGGATGGCGCGCGCTCCCTCGAGCACGCGCTCGACGTCGATGCGCCCGACCTCGCGCCCCATCACCGCGGCGACGCCGTCGGAGCTCGCCGAGCGGATGTGGCTGCCCGCCACGCCCGCGTACACGGTGCGGATCTCGACGCCGGCCATGTTCTGGGCCTGCTCGACCGCGTCGCGGATGGAGCGCACCGTCAGCTCGATGTTCGAGACGACGCCCTTGCGCAGCCCGCGGCACGGCACGTTGCCCACGCCCAGGATCGTGATCCCGTCGGAGTCGACCTCGCCGACGACGGCGCACACCTTCGTGGTGCCGATGTCGAGCCCGACGACGATCTCCGTTTGGTCCGTTCGACCTTTCATCCGACCCTCTCGTGGCGCTTCGATTGCGAAAAGAAGCGAACCTGTGCCGACGCTGCCATGCGGCCACTTGCACGGCCAAGTTTGTGCTCGCGCCTCATCGCATCCTCACGACGACGCGCTCGGGGTGCGCCTCGTTGTCGAGGAACACGAGCGACGCCTGCGCGTGACGCGCGGAGATCTCGGCGAGCACGCGCGCGGCCTGCTCGAGCACCCGTCGGTACGGCCCCTTGCCGAGCCGCAGCACGAGCGCCTCGTGGCCGACCACGAGCGACATCGCCCCCTCGTCGTCGACGTGCACCTCCTCGAGGCGCATGTGCCGCGACGCCGGGCTCCGACCCCAGTCGCCCGCGAGCAGGAGCGCGCGCTTGACCGTCGCGGCGGCCCCCTCACGGTCGCGCGCGAGCGACGCGGCGGCGACGCCGGTGACGACCGGGAGGTCGAACGGGTCGCCCGCCTCGAGGCGCTTGAACACCTCGCCGTCGGCCGTCGCCAGGTAGAGCGCGTCGCCGAGGGCGACGAGCGCCGCGGCCTCGCGCTCGACGACCTCGATGCGCA
>CAITLX010000495.1 GCA_903893335.1 uncultured delta proteobacterium
ACACGTACTGCTGTTTCCCAATTGTTGTGCCGTCGCGAAATGTCCGAAGGGCCATCGAGGAATTTGTGTCAACCCGGCTCGCACCGCGCAAACGCTTCTTCCGCGAACTTGTGGCTTCCGGCGGACGCAGTCAGCTCTACGTAACATGGAGCGCAAGCGGCAATATCGGAGCAGAATGGTCTTGGCCTCTTCTCGCGATGTTGGCGGATCTGCGAATCGGTTTGGCGGTTGAATGGTTTCCACCGGACCGGCTCGAAGGTGAACCGCCGTAACCGCGTAACCGTCCGAGAACCGTCACCGCCCGGCCAACCGCATCCTGGCAGGGCGCCTCGCGAGGGCGGATGATTGGGAACGATCTTCGAAAAGCGCGGCGTTTCGATCGCGCATCTCGGGATCGCGTTGGCGTGATGGAACACGTGAGCGCGACCGCCGCGTGAGCGGCGATCGCGCTCGGTGCGATCGGGGCGTGGGGTAGGCCTACGCGGCGGTGTCGTCGGGGTCGGTGTCGGTGTCACGGTTGGGACGGCCGGAGGGGCCTGTGATGCGCACGAGCAGGCCCTTGTGCACGAGGCGGTCGGCGATCGCTGTCGCGGCGGCGGCGTTGTGGAACAGCTGCCCCCAATCCTTGAAGGCGAGGTTGGTCGTGACAATTGTCGCGCCGCGCAGGTAGCGCTTGTTGATCACCTGGTAGAGCAGGTCAGCGCCGCGCGAGTCGAAGGAGAGGTAGCCGAGCTCGTCGATGAGGAGCAGATCGTAGCTGGCCCAGACGGCGAGCCGTTTGCTGAGCGTGTTGCGGGTCTGCGCGGCGACGAGGTCGTTGACGAGATCGGCGCCGAGGGCGAAGCGGACGCGGAACCCCTCGACGCACGCGATGTAACCGATCGCGTTGGCGAGGTGCGTCTTGCCCACGCCGCTCGGCCCGACGAAGACGACGTTGGTGCGCTCGCGTATGAAGTCGAGCGATGCGGCGCGCTCGACGACCTCGCGATCGATGCTCTTGGGGCGCGTGAAGTCGTAGGTGTCGAGGGTGGTGAGGGGGAAGAGGCCAGAGCGCCGGACGGCTTCGGCCGAGCGGCGTTCCATGTGGATGCGAAGCTGATCGCGCATGAGGTTGTCCAGTAGGCTCGACGGTGAGTCGTTGCGGGTGATCGCCTTCTGGAGCGCGGCGTCGAGCGCTCCGGCGGCGTGGTCGAGACCGAGCGTGCGCAGCACGTCGGCGAGCGATAGCGCGAGGACGGCGTCAGCCGTCTTCGAACTCGTCGGGACCGTCGGCAGCGGCGACACCTCCGGGCTCGGCAGCATCGGCCTCGGGGGACGCGGGGGTTTCGGCGCGGGAGTTTTCAGGGGTTTCGAAGAGGGCATCGTAGGTCTCCAGGTCATGAGGCTCGACAACGAGTGAATCGGCGGCGTGGTGTCCGGTGACGACCGGCTCGGGCGGCTCGCCGAGCCCGCGCGCGAAGCGCGCTTGGTCGATGCAGGCGCGGACGTAGTGGGCGCCGAAGGTGCGATTGATGAGTGCGCGCCGCGTCCCCTCGACGACGTCAGACTGGCCGTAGCGCTCGACGAGGCGGGCGAGCTTGCCGACTTCGTTGTCGAGCTGGATGCGGCGCCTTGCGACCTCCTGCAGGTACGCACGGCACTCGGGCGCGAGGCTCGCGAAGCTGTCGCGCCGGCGCGGGCCCTGCGCGCCGGTGCGGCGCGCGATGAGGGCCTCGCGGTGCGCGGGGTCCTCGATGACGCGGCGCCGATCCCAGCACCGGGCGTGACGAGCGATCTCCGCGCCGCCCTCGACGACGCGCACCGACTGCTCATCGGCGCGCACGAGCACGCTCCTGCCTACGTACGACGGCGGCACGGAGTAGCTGTTGGTGTCGAGCCGCACGCTCGCCTCCTTCGAGACGATTGCGGGCACGACGAGATCGACGGGCGGCGCGTGGCCGGGAAGCGCGCGCATGCGGGGCCTCTCCATGATGAGCCGCTCGGCGGGGCGCTCGCGCGTCGCCGCGTGCATGCGTGCGTTGGCGATCTCGTCACGCCAGCGGGCGGCGGCCGCGCGCACCTCGTCGAGCGACGCGAAGGAATGGCCGTAGAAGAAGCTGTGGCGGATGTAGCGGATCGATCCTTCGACGCGCCCCTTGGCCTGGGGGTAGTACGGCGGCGCGGCCGTCGGCTCGAACAAGTAGCGGCCGGCGAACCCGAGGAACGTCGGATTGAACTGCACCGTGGCGCCGACGTGGTGCAGGACGACGGTCTTCAGATTGTCGTAGAGGATCTTCTGCGGCACGCCGCCGAAGAACTCGAACGCGCGCCGGTGCATGGCGCAGAAGGTCTCGATCTTCTGGTCGAGCGAGAAGTCGAGGTAGAGCGCCCGCGACCACGACAGCACCATCGCGAAGCACGAGAGGGGCCGGGTGGCCGAACCGACGCGCATGAACCCGAACGATCCCCAGTCGACCTGCGCCTGCTCGCCCGGCGTTGTCTCGATGCGCAGGTACGCCTTCTTCGAGCGCGAGCCGCGCACCGCGGCGATGAAGCGTTTCACCACGGCGATGCCGTGGCGGTAGCCGCGCTCGCGCAGTTCGAGCAGTAGGCGCGTCGCGGTCAGGTGGGGGTACTTCTCGAGCCGCTCGACGATGTACGCCTTGTACGGCTCGAGCACCGACGGCGCGCGCACGCGCCGCGCCCTGTCGCTCTCGCGCACCGCGCGAGAGATGACCGAGTGGTGCACGCCGAGGCGGCGAGCGACGGTGCCGACGGCGAACCCCTCGCCGAGCACGAGTCGGCGAATCTCCGCGCGCGTGGCGTCGTCGATCACGGCATCCCCGTCGCGTGATTGCCGAGCAGTCGCCGCGCCGAACGCGCATCGCCCATCTCGTCGAGCAAGCGCCCGCGCTGCTTGCGCTCTCGAGCGTCGCCGCGGCGCGCCCACTCGACGCTCACCTCGACGAGCGGCAGATCACCGGCGAGGTGGACCCAGCGCTCGGGGTGGCGCTGGACGTCCTCGGCGTCGGCATCGATGACAGCGTGCAGCGGGCGGTGGTACCAGGCCGAGATCGCTTCGAGCAGCAGAACCAGCCCGCGCGAGTCCGGCTGGGGCAACGGAAGTTGCGCCTTCAGCGACGGGCCAGCGCCGGGCTCCGTGAGCAGGAGCCGCACGCCGCTCGGGCGCGGCTCGATCGTCATCCAGATGGGTTGCATCGACGAACACCTCCACGCGAAGCCATGCAACGGGCCGGAGCGGCTCGTGCGCCTCGCGTGCGGTGATCTGTACGGACGGCGTGCTCGCCGGCGACGGGTGATGCGTCACATTCGGCGCAGGATTCTGGACGCGGGCGAGGCGCTCGAGATATCGGCGCTGCCGCTCGTTGCGTTTGCGCTTGCCGCGCAGCGTGTGCTGGTAGTTGGCGCCGTTTCGCCGTTGCCTGACCCGAGTAGCCTCTCGTGAGCACGTGTCCGAGCAGTACGTCGTGAGGTTGCGGCACGACCGGCAGAACCACCGAACAGCGTGACAATGCGGGCACTCGCGCTCGTACAGGTCCACCATCGCCCGCCCCGTCCCCGCCGAACTGGACGTGGCCCGTCGTGACGTGCGATCACGAGCGGGACTTCGGACGTCGTTGACGCGGCGTCTTGACGGCTCGGTGCTCGAACACCGGGCCGTCGCTCTTTCCGGGGGGCTCCTACGCGCGTACGCTCAACTCGTTGATACGGCCAAGATCCCGCCCGCGCACCGCCGGATCGCACGAAGGGCGCGGGATCGGAACGCGGCGCTTCTTGAGGATCGTTTCCACCCCGAGCTTCAAGCG
>CAITLX010000496.1 GCA_903893335.1 uncultured delta proteobacterium
GCGCCGCGCCCCTCTGGCTCGTGCTCGGCGCGCTCGCGACCATCGGCGTCGTCGGCCCGCGCTTCCCGCGCGAGCGCGAGATCTCCTACGAGCTTGGCCGCTCTGCGGGCGACGTCACGCGCCTCGACGTCACCTGGACGGCCGAGGGCGCAGCCGAACCTACGGTCGCTGCGACGTGGCACTTCGCTCCCGGCAAGGCCCCCGCGAGCCTGCGCCACCGCGCACCTCTCGCCGACGCGACCTACGACGTCGAGGTGCTGCTCGAGCGCGCCGCGCCCCTCCCTCCCCTCGACACGAGGCGCCGCGTGCGGGTCGACGCCTCCAGCCTCGCGGTGCCGCTCGCCACCGACGCGTCGCGCTGAGCGCTTGACGACCGCGCCGCAAAGGCGACAAGACGCTCCATGCGCGTCGTCTTCTTCGGCACCCCCGCGATCGCCGTCCCCTCGCTCGACGCGCTGACGCGCGTGGCCGACGTGGTCGGCGTCGTCTGCCAGCCCGATCGCCCCGCGGGCCGCGGCCTCGAGCAGCACGCGCCGCCGGTGAAGGCGCGGGCGCTCGAGCTCGGCCTCTCCGTCGTGCAGCCCGAGAAGCTGCGCACGGGCGAGGTGGCGGCGTGGCTGCGCGCGCGCGAGGCCGACGCGGCCCTCGTCATCGCGTACGGGCGCATCCTGCCCGACGACGTGCTCGCGACGCCGCGACGCGGCTGCCTCAACCTCCACGCGTCGCTGCTGCCGCGCTACCGCGGGGCGGCGCCCATCACCTGGGCCGTCGTGCGTGGCGAGGCGCACACCGGCATCAGCCTGATGCAGATGGACAGCGGCCTCGACACCGGCCCGGTCTACACCCAGCACGCGCTCGCCATCGGGCCCGACGAGACCGCCGCCGAGCTCGGCGTGCGCCTCGGCGAGCTCGCGGCGCAGGTGGTGCTCGAAGACCTGGCGCGCGTCGTGGCCGGCGAGCTGACGGCGACCGCGCAGGACGCCGAGCTCGCCACGCTCGCGCCGATCCTCACGAAGGACGACGGCCGCATCGACTGGGCGAAGCCCGCGCGCGCCGTACACGACCACGTGCGCGGTATGTCGCCGTGGCCCGGCGCGTGGACGCGCCTCGACGGCAAGCTCTTCAAGGTGCTGGCCACCGGAGCGTCGCACGTCGACGCCGCGGGGGCGCCGCCGGGCACGCTGCTGTTCGCCGACAAGTCGGGCGTCGTGGTCGCGTGCGGCACCGGCGCCGTCGCGCTGCTGCGTGGGCAGCTCGAGGGCAAGAAGCCGCTCACGGCCTCCGAGCTCGTCGCGGGGCGCACGCTCACCGCCGGGGCGCGGCTCGCGTGAGCGCGGTTGCCCCCTGCCCCTCGCTCGACGCGTTCCTCGCCGAGATCCGCGCCGAGTTTCCGCGCTTCCGCGTCGTGCCCAAGCGGGGCGACGCCTTGCAGCGCGCCATCGACATCGCGCTGCGCGTCGTCACGCTCGGCGGGCAGCGCGAGTACCTCACGCGCTACCACACGGTGCTCGGCGACACGCTCTACGTCCCGGCTGCGTGGGACGCGACGCCCGACGTCGATCGCGTCATCACGCTGCACCACGAGCGCGTGCACCTGCGCCAGCGTCGGCGGCTCGGCACGCTCGGCCTCACGCTCGTCTACCTCCTGCCCATCCTGCCGCTCGGGCTCGCGTGGGGCCGCGCGCGCATCGAGTGGGAGGCCTACGCCGAGACGCTGCGCGCGACGGCGCGCTACAAGGGGCTCGCCGCGGCGCGCGACGCGACGCTGCGCGAGCACCTCGTGCGGCAGTTCTGCTCGGCCGCCTACGGCTGGATGTGGCCGTTCCCCGCGCAGGTGCGGCGCTGGATCGACGACACGCTCGACGCCCTCGCGCGCGAGGCGTGAGCGCCGCGCTCACACCCCGACGGGGTGCCAGATCGTCTTGAGCTCGACCCAGGGCTCGATCCACGACGGCGACGTCGCGCGCTCGTCGTCGAACCACGCCTCGGCGGCGATCGCGCGGCGCCGCACGCGCTTCACGCCACCGGCGGCGTCCTCCTCGAGCGTGCGCGCGAGCGGCGCGTCGATGCCCCACAGGTCGAGCGCGTCTACCTCGAGGTGGCGCGCGAGGTGCGGCGCGACCTCGCCCACGGGCCCGGTCAGCACGTTGACCACGCCTCCGGGCACGTCGCTCGTCGCGAACACCTCGGCGAGCGTGACGGCCGTGCGCGGGTCGGCCTCGGACGCGAGCACCACGGCCGCGTTGCCCGCGGCGATGACGGGGAGCACCGTGGAGACGAGTCCGAGCAGGCTGGGGCGCGACGGGGCGACGATGGCCACGACGCCGATCGGCTCGGGCACGGTGAAGCCGAAGTGCGGGCCGGCGACCGGGTTGGCGCTGGCGAAGAGGGACTGAAACTTGTCGGTCCACCCCGCCCACGACACGGCGCGATCGACGCTGGCCGCGACCTCGCGGCGCGCGTCGCCCGGCGCCACACCGAGCGCGCGCACGAGGCCCGCCTCGAGCTCGGTGGCGCGCGACTCGAGCACCTCGGCGACGCGGTAGAGCACCTGGCCGCGCAGGTACGCGGTCGTCGCCGACCAGCGCGGGAAGGCCGCGAGCGCCGCCGAGACGGCGTCGCGGCCGTCCTTGCGCGACGCGCGCGCCACGTTGTGCGTCTCGTGTCCGTCGGCGTCGCGCACTTCGGTGGTTCTCCCCGACTCGGAGCGCACGAAGGCGCCTCCGACGTACATCTTCCACGTCTTCTTCACGGCGAGCCGCGCCGCCGGGGCTGCGCCGGACGCCGCTTGCTTGCGCCGGTCGGCGGGGCGCGTCCTGCGCTCGATCGGCATCACGTCACCTCGAGGTACGGCAGCAGCCCCTGCGCGCCGCCCTCGCGCCCGAAGCCGCTCTCCTTGAAGCCGCCGAAGGGAGAGGTCGGGTCGAAGCGGTTGTAGGTGTTGGCCCAGACGACGCCCGCGCGCAGGCGCTGCGCCATCCAGAAGCTCTTCGAGCCCTTGTCCGTCCAGACGCCAGCCGCCAGGCCGTACATCGTGTTGTTCGCCTTCTCGACCGCCTCGTCGGCGGTGCGGAACGTGAGCACGCTGAGCACCGGGCCGAAGACCTCCTCGCGCGCGATGCGCGACGACTGCGCGACGCCGGTGAAGAGCGTCGGCGCGTGGAAGAGCCCCGTCGGCGGAAGCGCGCCGTGGGGCGACCAGCGCTCGGCCCCCTCGAGCTCGCCGGCGCGCACGAGCGCATGGATGCGATCGAGCTGCGCGCGCGAGA
>CAITLX010000497.1 GCA_903893335.1 uncultured delta proteobacterium
CGCGTCTCGCCGCGCTCGCTCGCGCGGGAGAGGCCCCACGCGACCGCGAGGCCTCCGGCCCCGGGAGCGATGGCGGCCCAGCGCGCCAGCCGCGCTCCCGCGCCGGGGGCGTCGTCGCCCGCGACCACGAGCAGCGCCCAGGCGACGCCGACGAGCACCAGCGTGGTCGCCGCCGCGGAGCGTGCGACGTCGAGATCGTGGCGGGCGAGCGGCATGCGGTTCGCCTCGGAGCCGCAGCGTTGCGACCCCCGTTGGGCGTGGTAGCGTGCATGCAAGAGCCACGTGCGGGGCGCAAGCTCCCGGGCTGGTCCGACGCGGGGTCTCCCGCGTGCGCGTGGAGGGACTTGGGTGCCAGGGGGCCCGAAGGGCTCGCACCGGTCACCCACGCACGAACACCCGCGGTCCGCCGACGGCGCCTCAGGCCGCACGGCACCGGGTGCCGGCACGCCGGAGGAGCAGAAACGTCATGCAGAGTACCAGTGGCCCCAACCGCGAGGTGGGACGCGGCTAGCAGCCCCCTCTCGGCGCGCGAAGGCGCGCGACCGGGCGTCCCTTGACGTGTTGGGGCCCGGAACCGGCGGGCCGGGTGGCGAAAGGGCTACCCGGCCCGTTTTTCATCGGTGCCGGTCAGCCCGTCACGCTGCGCCTCTTGCGACGCAGCCCACGCGGCTGCGCCTCGTACGACCGTCAGCCCAGGCGGCTGCGCCTCGTACGACCGTCAGCCCACGCGGCTGCGGCGGACGGACGCGGGGATCGCGATCGTCCCCGAGATGCGCTCGCTCACCGGCGGCGGCACGGTCGCCTGCGCGAGCTCGACGCGGCTCACGGCGAGGACGGTGTCGACCCCGAAGCCGTGCGTCGCGATCGTGACCCACATGCGGACCTTCGAGCGGTCGGTGCGGCGCTTGACCATCACGAGACGCTCGGGGTGCCGATCGTCGCGCGCCCAGCGCGCGAGCCAGTCGTCCATGGCGACGTCGGGCACGACGACGCTCACGCGCAGATCGACCTGACGCTGATGGGCGGCGGCCGCGACGAGCAGCGCGGGAAACCCGCGCAGATCACGGCAGGACACGGGAACGTCCGTGTCGTCGGACGTGATGGCGAAACCTTTTGCAAACTTCGAGGTGCGTATGAGGTCCACGGATTTCTCCCGGTGACTCCAGCGTGGACACGCACCTCTGCGCCCCATGAGGTCCCACGCTGGTCGCTGACGGATATGGAGTACCCGGGCGAGCGATATCCATGCCGGGAAAGAGCGAGCGACACCAGGCAATTCGCGAGGACCTTGGAAAACTTGTGGGGCATGAGACCACAAGGAGGGGCATGTCGCACCTGCATCGCGGGGCTCGCCACCGCACCTCGAGGGGCGGTAACGTGCGCCCCCTCCGCCAGTACGGCGGGCCCTCCACGCGCCCATGATCTTGCATTTCACGCCCCGCGTCGCCGGCGCCATCTGCGCCGCTGCCGCCCTCGGCGCGCTCGCCTGGCGGACGCCCGCCCACCGACCGCGCACGTTCCTCTCGCTCGCGTTTCTCGCCGCCGGCGCGCTCGCAGCCGCGTACGGGCTCGCGTTCGACCTGCACGCGCCCGAGCACATCGTGCGCGGCACCAAGGCAGCCATCGCGCTCTCGGCCGCCGCGCTCTCGATGATCGAGGGGGCCCGGCGACTGGCCGGTCAGCGCACGCCGAGGCGCGTCGTGCAGGCCCTGGCGATGGC
>CAITLX010000498.1 GCA_903893335.1 uncultured delta proteobacterium
CCTCCGAGCGGCATACGCGGCACGGTCGACGTCGAGGTCGATGTGCCCCCGTCGGGGGGACCGCCCGCGACGACGTGGGTTCGCTTCGCGGGCAGCGCGGGCGATCTGCTCGGGACGGCGTCTGCCTCGGTGCGCGGCGGGGATCTCGACGCGCACCTCGACCTGCCCGCGCTCGCGCCCGAGGCCGCAGCGGCGCTCGTCCCCGGCCTCACGCTCACCTCCCCCGCCGCGGTGCGCGTCGACGCCGAGGGGCCGTTCGGCGCGCTCCGCGCGAAGGCGCGCGCCTCCTGGCTCGGGGGAGCCGTCTCGCTCGCCGGAACGGTCGCCGCCGGCGCCGAGCATCGCGCGGAGCTCGACCTGACGCTCGAGCACGTCGACGCCGCCTCGCTCGTGCAAGGGGCTCCGCCGACCGACGTCGTGGGCGCCGGGCACCTCGCGCTCGCGTGGCCGCCGGACGCGCCGCTCGCGGGCACGCTGCACCTCACGCTCGCGCCCTCGACGATCGCCGGCGTCACGGTGGAAGCCGCGACGCTCGACGCGCGCTCGGTCGGGCGCGCCGTCGAGGGGCGCGCGACGCTCGGCGAGCCCGGCATCTCGGTCGCGGTCACGCGCTTCGGCGCGAACTTCGGCGACGCGTCGCCGACGCTCGACGTCGAGGGGACCGCCGACGTCCCCTCGCTCGCCGCCTCGCCCCGGCTGCGCTCGCTCGGCGCCGGCGCGGTGCATGGCAGCGTGCGTGGCACCCTCGACCGAGCCGGGCTCGACGCGCACCTCGGGCTGACCGTCGAGGGCTTCCGCAGCGGCTCGCTGCACGTGCGACGCGCCGCCGCCCTGGGCCGAGTGCGCGGCGCGTTCGCGAGCCCTTCGCTCGCGGTCGGCGCCGACCTGCGCGACCTGTCGCTCGGGAGCGTCGCCGTGGGCGACCTGCACGCGGCCGCCACGGGCCCGATCGCGCGGCCGCAGGTGCGCCTCACGCGCGCGCAGGACGGCCATTGGCCGGCCCTGTCGGCGAGCGCGACCATCGTGCCTGCGAGCGGCGGCATCGAGGCGCGCGAGGTCGAGCTGTGCGCCACGCGGGAGAGCAAGCCGCCCGCTCCAGACCAGAGCACGACGCTCGCGCTGCGCGCGCCGCGGCTCACCGTGCGCGGCGACAGCATCTCGCTCGCTGCGGTCACCTCCGAGGGCCTCGCGCGCACAGCATCGGCGAGCTTCGTCGCCGCGGGGCGAACGCTCGATGTGCGGGCGCAGGCCGACGACCTCGACGTCGCGCGCCTCGCGCGCCTCTTCGCGTTCGAGCCGCACGGCCTCACCCGCGCGCTCGGCCTCGACGCGACGGTGGTGGCGAAGGCGCTGGGCCTCGCGCCGAGGGACGCCGCGACGGCGCATACGCTCGAGCAGGACGACAAGGTCGTCTCGGATGCCGCGTGGAAGCTCGCGCTCGCCGGCTCGCGGGTGTCGTTCGACCTCGCCGCGTCGCGCTCTGCGGCGCGCGAGCGCATCGCCGCGCACGTCTCCCTCGCGCCCGCCGTGGGCAAGGGACTGACGGCGCGCGCCTCGATCGACGTCGAAGACGGTCAACTCCGCGCCGACGCGGACGTCGCGCTCGCCGACGCGCAGGGCACGCTCTTCGCCGCGCACGCGACCGCGCCCGCGCTCACGCTCTCGGGGCCGGCCACCCAGGTCGCGTCGCTGCTCGGGGCGTTCGGGACGGCCGAGAGCGAGGCGTCGCTCGACATGGCGAGGCTGCCAGCGGCGCTGCTCGATTTCGCAGGCGTTCGCCTCGCGGGCACGCTGGGAGCCCACGTCGGGGTCACGCGCGCGGGGCCCGAGGCCCCCTTCGAGGCCATGGCGTCGCTGGCGACCGGCGGGCTCGCGCTCGACCGGGTCGCGGCCGACGACTGGAGGCTCGACGGGCTCGACGCAGGCGCCTTCGCGCGGCTCGACGCCGCCGGGCGCCTGCACGCGCAGGCGTGGGCGGGCGACGCCGCCGACCCGCTCGCCAAGCTGGCCCTCGACCTCGACCGCTCCGCCGCCGGGTCCGCGTTCGACGTCGCGACGCTCGCGGCGTTGCCGCTCACCGCGCACCTCGAGGTGCCGCGCCGCGCCTGGGCGAAGCTGCCGAAGCCGCTGCGCCTCGCGGGCGCGCGCGGTGACGTCAAGCTCACGGTCGACCTCGCGGGCACCGCGCGCGCGCCGAGCCTCACGCTCGACGCCGCCGCGTACCGCCTCGGCAGCAGCGACCCGAGCTTCAACGGCCCGCTCGACGTGGAGGCCCACGCCGCCTACGCCGCGAGCGAGACGCTCGCCGACGCGACGCTCCGGTGGGCGGACGGCGGAACGCTGAACGCCTCGGCGCGCGTGCAGGCGCCGCTGGCCGACGCCGTCTGGCGCCCGGACGGCGCCACGTGGGGCGAGCGCCTCGACGCCGCCGACGCCACGCTCACCGCCACGCTCGGCCACTTCCACGCGACGCACCTCATGCCGTTCGTCGGCAACCTCGTGCGCGACGTCGACGGCACGCTCGACGGTCGCTTCGAGCTGCACCAGGAGCCTCGGCCGGGGGGCTCCGCGCGCTGGATCGAGGGGCAGGCCTCCCTGACCGACGGCGTCGTCCAGATCCCCGCGCTGGGCCAGCAGTTTCACCAGGCGAGCGCGACGCTCGTCGCGCGGCGCGAGCCCGGGGGCACGACGCCGCACGCGCGCTCCACCCTCTCGCTCGGCGAGCTCTCGGCCGCGAGCGACGGCGGCTCGCTCAGAGCCACGGGCGAGGCGCACCTCGACGACCTCGCGTTCGTCGACGCCAAGGGCGAGGTCAAGGTGGACAAGCAGGCGCCGGTGCCGCTGACACTCGAGGGGGTGTCGTTCGGCAACGCCTGGGGCACGCTCGACGTCGCGGCCCGCCGCGACGCCGCGGCGCCGCGGCGCATCGACGTCGACCTCGCCGTGCGAGAGCTCGAGACCGAGGTCCCCACGTCATCGACGCGCGACGTGCAGCCGCTCGACGCCGACGCGCGCATCCGCGTCGGGCGCACCGACGCGAGCGGAGCGTTCGTGGCCATCTCCGACGCGTCCGACCGCGCGGTCGCCCCGGCGGCGCTCGCCTGGCGCATCGGGCTCGACCTGGGCGACGGCCGCACCCGCCTGCGACGCGGCACCATGGTCGACGTCGCGCTCTCCGGCACGCCGGTCGTCGTGCTCGACGGCAAGGCGCAGGTCACCGGCGTCGTGCGCCTCGTCTCCGGGCGAATCGACATCTTCGGCAAGCGCTTCGAGATCGACTCGGGCCTCATCCGCTTCGAGGACGGCGTGCCCGTGTCGAGCGCCGACGCGAGCGTGACGGCGCACTGGGACGCCCCCGACGCGACGCGCATCTACGCCGACTGGGTCGGCCCCCAGAGCACGGGCAAGCTCACGCTGCGCGCCGAGCCCCAGCGAACCGAGCAGGAGATCCTCGGCCTGCTGGTGTTCGGCGCCACCGAGAGC
Organism: uncultured delta proteobacterium; assembly: GCA_903893335.1. Taxonomy (GTDB): domain Bacteria; phylum Myxococcota_A; class Polyangia; order Polyangiales; family Polyangiaceae; genus CAITLX01. The sequence continues at coordinate 3,484 of CAITLX010000498.1, forward strand.
GACTTCGCGGGCGCGAGCGCCACGCCCGGCGGCAGCGGCGCCACGTCCGCGGCCGGCCTCGGCGGCAGCGTCGCCACGCTCGGCCTCAACGAGGCGCTCGCCGGCGTGAGCCGCGACCTCGAGATCAGCACCCGCGTCGACACGAGCGTCGCGCAGAACCCGCGCCCCGAGGTGGCCGTGGCCGTGTCGCGCAACGTCTCGGCGACGCTCGGCTACGCGACGGGCGTCCCCGTACCCGGACAGAACCCCGACCGCGTGCTGCTCGACATCGACTGGCGCTTCCTCACGCGGCGCGACGCGCGCGGCAACCCCTCGGTCTGGTCGCTCTCGACCATCGTCGGCGACCAGGGCAGCACCGTGCTCGACCTCGTCTGGCAGCACCGGTACTGATGCGCCGCATCGCGCTCGCCCTGACGCTCGCAGTCGGCTGCGCGAGCAACCACCACGTCTCCCCCTTTCCGCCCCCCGAGGCGCTCGGTCCGCTCGCCGGCGAGGGGGACCTCGACCGGCAGCTCGCGCGGGTGGACGCCGAGACGGCGCGAGCCGGGCTCGCGCGCACCCACGAGACGCGCGGCGCGCTGGCCGACGGCGCGCCCTTCGTCGTGCGCGGCTACGACGGCCTCGACGCGCTGGGGCGCGCCGTGCACGCGACGCGCGTCGCGACCCCGTGGGGCGTGGTGCTCGCGCTCGGCCCCCCCGACGCGCGCGACGTGAGCGCCGTGCCGTGCGAGCTCGTCGCGTCGCTGGCCGACGGCGGCTGGGCGTCGGGCACCGATCTGAACGGCGACGGCGCGCCGGACGTGGTGGTGCGCGACGCGCGCGGCACGCTGGTGCTCTGGCGCATCGACCGCCTCGGCGCGGCGCCCTACCCGCACGACCTCGCGTTCCGCGCGACGCGCGTGCTCGACGCCGACGAGGACGGCCACCCCGATCTCGCCGGGGCCGCCGAGTCGGGCGAGGGCGCGCTCGCGCCGCAGCTCATCGACGTCGCCGTCTTCGCGCGCGGTCGCTACGAGCAGGGGGGCGCCCCGGCGCGGGCCTGGCACGCGCGCGAGCGCGACGCCGCGGCGGCGCGGGTCGCGAAGAGCGTCGAGGCCCACG
>CAITLX010000499.1 GCA_903893335.1 uncultured delta proteobacterium
CGATCGCCTTGACCGTCTCGGCCCGTTGCGGCAGCGCCTGGATGAGGTTGGTGCCGTAGACGAACCAGCTCTTGATGGGGTACGGCGCGCCGTCGAGGGTGGCCCTGCGCAGCCCCTGCGAGAGCGGCTCGAGCGCGAAGGGCGCCTCGCCCGGGCGCCTGTCGGCCGCGGGCTTCGCGCTCGGGTAGGCGGGCGTCGGGTACTTCGCGAGCTTCATGCCGTTGGGGCGGAAGAAGCCGCCGCGGTGCCCCCAGCTGCCGAGGATGGCGTTGAGGATCGCGATGGCGCGCGAGCGGTGCGTGTCGTCGGCTCCGTGCCAGCTCGCGTGGCGACCTGGGTGGATGAGCACCGCGGGCGCCGCGCCTGCGATGCGCCGCGCGGTGGCGCGGATGGCCTCGGCGTCGAGGCCCGTCTCGGCCGCGGCCCACTCGGGCGTGTACGCGCCCACGCCCGCGCGAAGCTCGTCGAAGCCGCTCGCGTACCGCTCGACGTACGCGCGCTGGTGGCGCCCCTCGGTGACGATGACGTGGATCCACGCGAGCAGCAGCGCCGTGTCGGTGCCCGGCCGGATGGGGAACCAGGTGCGCGCCTTGGACGCGGCGGTCGAGAAGCGCGGGTCGACGACGATGAGGTCTGCGCCGCGCGCGACCATCTCGGCGAAGTCCTGCACCTGCGTGTTGTGCATGTTCTCGCCGAGGTGCGAGCCGATGAGCACGACGCAGTCGGAGTACGCGAGGTCGAGCACCTCGGGCGAGCCCGGCTCGGCGCCGAACGTGAGGTCGAACGCGACGTCGCGCGCGCCGCGGCACTGCGCGAACGAGGGCGCCGCGATGTTGGCCGTGCCCCACGCCTGGAAGAGGTGCTTGAACCACGAAGCGCCGGCGCCATGGTTGAACATCGCCACGGCCTCGGGGCCGTACCTGGCGCGAACCTCGCCGAGCTTGTACGCGATGTGCCCGAGCGCCTCGTCCCACGACACCGCGTCGAAGCGGTCGGAGCCTCGCGGCCCGCGCCGCAGCAGCGGGCGCACGAGCCGGTCGGGGTCGTGCGCGAGCCCCGCGCCGCCCGTGCCGCGCGGGCAGAGCTTGCCGTTCGAGAGCGGGTGCACCGGGCTGCCCTCGATCTTCGTGACGCGATCGCCCTGCACGTGCGCCTGGATGCCGCACTTCCAGAAGCAGAGCTCGCACACCGAGCGCACGACCTTGCCGTCGGTGCCCGGGTCGAGGCTCGCGGCAGCGTGCGCGGAGCGCTCACCGAGCGGGAGCGAGCGCGTGAGCGCCGCGCCCGCGAGTGTGCCGGCCGACAGGCCGAGGAACCGACGCCGTGGGAGGGTCGCCGTCATGCGCCATGGGAGCCCCGCGCGCGCGCCGTGGGTTCGCGCTTCGGCAGCAAAGACCCGCGAAACTGCGCCGCGCAAGGACTGCACCACCTGCGCGAATCCAATTCGCTCGCTGGAGGCTCTGGGGGTGCATGACCATCGAGCGCTACCTCCGTCTCGTCGCTGGGCTCGTCGTGCTCGGCTCCGTCGCCCTCGGGCACTTCGTCTCGCCCTGGTTCCTGCTGCTGACCGCCTTCGCGGGCGCCAACCTGCTGCAGTCGGGCATCACCGACTGGTGCCCGCTCGTCTGGATCCTCGAGCGACGTGGCGTGCCGCACCTCGGCCCCGCGACCGCGACGCAGCCGCTGCCGCAGCACTGAAGCGCAGCACGCTTCTGACGCCGCCTCGCGCCGCTCGCGCTCAGCCGGGCTTGCGGCCGAGCACCTGCACGGTGGCGCTGGGGCCCTCGTGGTAGCGCCCCTCGTGCACGTCGCGGCGCACCTCGCGCCCGACGACGAGCTCGAGCCCACGAAGCTCGTCGCGAAGAGCGGCGAGCGTCATGCAGAGCGCGGGGTCGCGCGGGCCGCCGGTGCCGAGCGCGATCTGGTCGGGCGTGTAGGACTCGAGCAGCAGCGTGCCGCCCGGTCGCAGCCCCTTCACGCACGCCGCGAAGAGGCGCGCGCGCTCGGCGGGCGGGAGGTGGCACCAGATGGCGACGATGCTCCCCCACGCGCCCGGCGCGACGTCGTACGTCGCGAGATCGGCGACCACCGTGTGGAGGTGCACGCCATGCGACGCCGCGAGCGCCTCGGCCTTCTCGAGCCCGACAGGCGAGAGGTCCACCGCGGTGACCTCGAGGCCGCGCGTCGCGAGCCACACGCCGTTGCGCCCCTCGCCCTCCGCGAGCGACAGCACCGGGCCGAGCAGATCGGCCGTGCGCTCCACGAGGAAATCGTTGGGCGCGCTGCCGTAGGCGAACCCCTCCTCGGAGTAGCGGGCGTTCCACATCGCAGCGGGGCCCGGAGCGGGGATTTCAACCATGAGCGTAGGAGCCTCGCGCGGGCGCTTCGGGTTCGCCTGCGGTCGAAGGCGTCACGGAGCGTGCTGCGCCGCGAGCTGCGCGACGGCGGCGCGAACCATCTTCTGCACGTCGCCCGGGACGTGCCCGACGGGCGCCGCGCGGCAGAGCGCGAGCGTGCGCTGGAGCGAGTCGCAGCGAGCGGAGCAGGCGGGACAGCTCGCGATGTGCGCCTGCATCGTCGCGCAGGCCTCGCCCGTGATCTCCCCCTCGAGGTGGCGGGAGAACATCTCCACGACGTCGGGGCACCCGGACGGCTGCTGCAAGCGCGGCTCGCGCAGGTGCGGCTCGAGGCGCGCGCGCAGGGTGAGACGCGCGCGGTGCAGCCGGCTCTTGACCGCCTCGACGCCGAGGCCGAGCACCTCGCCCACCTCGGGCGCCGTCAGCCCCTCGACGTCGCGCAGCAGCAGCACCTCGCGCGACACCGGGTCGAGCGTGTCGACCGCGCGCGCGACGACCTCGCCGAGCTCGTGCGCCGCGGCTGCGTCCTCGGGGAGCGGCTCGGCCGAGGCGACGTGGCGCAGGTCGGGGGCGTCGTCGAGCGAGAGCATCTCGTCGGGCGCGTACTTCGAGCGGCGGTGCTTCTTGATGCAGAAGCTGCGGGCGACGGTGTAGAGCCAGGTCGACACCGACGAGCCCTCGCGGAAGTCGGGCAACCCGCGCGCGGCGGCGATGAGCGTCTCCTGCACGACGTCCTTCGCGTCGTCGCCGTCGCGGCACATCTTGCCGGCGAAGCGCGAGATGCGTCCGGCGTGGCGCTCGAGGAGCGTCTCGAGCGCGACGCGGTCTCCGGCGCGGATCGACGCGAGCAGGTCGTGGTCGGTCGTTTCCATCGGTGCGGCTACCTACCGCGGGGGCCCCCGCGGGGCGAATCGTTTTGCGCGGGAGGCGGCTCTCATGCGCAGGAGGGACGGATGAAGCCTCGCGACGTGACAACCCACGACTTTCAGGATGTGGTCGGACAGGGCATCGTGCTCGTGGACTGGTGGGCCAGCTGGTGCGCGCCGTGCCGCGCCTTCGCCCCTGTCTTCGAGGCCGCCGCGGCCGCCAACGCCGACGTCACCTTCGTGAAGGTGGACACCGACGCCGAAGGGGGCCTCGCGCAGGCCTTCGCCATCCGGTCGATCCCGACGCTCATGGCGTTCCGCGACGGCATCCTCGTCTTCTCGCAGCCCGGCATGCTGCCGGCCCGGGCGCTCGACGCGCTGCTCGACGACGTGCGCGCGCTCGACATGGATGAGGTCCGGCGGCGCGTCGCGGAGGCCGAGTCGAAGCGGGCGAGCGTCGGATGACGCTCCCTGTCGAAGCGGACGCGCGTCGGATGACGCGCCGACTCGCGCTCGTGCTGCTGCTCGCGGCGGCCGGTCTGCTCGCCGCGTGCGGCAAGCCCGCCGCCGACGTCCCCGCGGGGGACTTCATGCCGGCGGCCGACCTCGCGCGGATCGTCGCCGACCCCGCCGCGACCCCGCCCACGATCCTGTACGTCGGCCCGGCCGTGCTCTTCGCGCGCCACGTGCCCGGCGCCATCCTCACGGGAGAGGCGGGTACGCCTGAAGGGCTCGCGAAGCTGCGCGCGGCGGCCGAGCGACTGCCGCGCACCGCCGACGTCGTCGTCTACTGCGGGTGCTGCGCGACGGCGGTGTGCCCCAACATCCGCCCCGCGTACGCCGCGCTCAAGGCCATGGGCTTCGCGCGCGTGCGGGTGCTCGATCTCCCCGAGAACTTCCGCGCCAACTGGAAGAGCCTCGGATACCCCGTCGAGCAGGGCGCCGAGCCCTGAGGCCCGGCGCGTCGGGGACCCGCCTCGGGCCCTCCGACCCGCGGCCGGGGTTCGCGCGGGGCGCCGTCGGGTAGCGTCGACGGGCTCAACCCCGACGCGAGGTGCCCCGTGCCCCATGTCTCGTTGCCCGAAGGCCTGCCCGGTATCCTCGGTCCGCTGACGCAGTACCCGGAGACGGGCAACGCGCTCACGCTGCTCGCCAATGCGCTGCTGGTCCACGAGACACCCTCGCTCTCCAAGGGGGATCGCGAGACGATCGCGAGCTACGTCTCGTACCTCAACGGCTGCGTCTTCTGCTCCGAGAGCCACGGCGGCGCCGCCGACGCGCACCTCGGGCAGCCTGGCCATTGCAGGGCGGTGTGGGCCTCTCCCGACGACGCCCCCATCTCGCCGCGCCTGCGCGCGCTGCTCGCCATCGCCGCCCGCGTCCAGCAATCGGGGCGCGCCCTCTCGCCCGAGCACGTCGCGGCGGCGCGCGCGCTCGGCGCGAACGACCGCGATCTGCACGACACCGTCCTCATCGCCGCGGCGTTCTGCATGTACAACCGCTACGTCGATGGGCTCGCGACGACCGCGCCCCCCGCGGGCGACCCCGCCTACGCGCAGATGGGCCAGGTGCTCGCCGCGCAGGGCTACCAGCGCGGCCCGGCCTGAGGCTGACCCGCTCGCGGCGCGCACTCAGCGCGGCGTCGAGGCCCAGCCAGAGCCAGGCGCGGGCGCGACGCCCGCGGGCCCAGCGAGCGTGCTGCCGATGAGCACGCCGTCCGCGAAATACGCGCCCGACGACGACCCGGGCAGGATGTCGTACGTCGCGTCGAAGCCGTAGGGGACGACCTCGACCGACTCGATCGGCACGCCGTCGAGCCTGTCGCCCGCGACGAGATCGCCGAACGTCCGCCCGTCGGCGGTCGGGTGGGGCGCGCTGATGGACAGCGTCGCGCCCCCCTCGAGGCGCACGCGCCGCACGACGTGGTGCGGGGCCGGCACGCGCCGCACCCCGACGACCGGCACCGCGACGACGCGACCCTGCTCCACGCTGAGCACGAGATCGCCCACGACGAGGTCGGCGATGGCGCGCGCGCCCGAGGGTGTCGCCACCGGCGTGTCGGGCGAGGCGCAGATGCAGAGCGGGCAACCCGGCGGACAGCGACCCGCGGCGCTCGGCGCCGAGCACTGCACCGTCGCGACGGGCCCGGCGTACACGTCGCAGCAAAGCTCCCCCGCGCCGCAGCAAGCGGCGCCGCAGCAGGTGCCGGTGCACGACTTCGCGGTGCAGGGAGGCGTGGTGCACTGACCGTCGTGGCAATACGCCTCGGGCCCCGGACAATGCGCGCCACACTGGCCACAGTTGTCGGTGTCGTTGGCGGGGTTGACGCAGGCGCCGCCGCAGCATTGCAATCCACCCGAGCACGACGGCACGCACGCTGCGGGAGCATCGGGCGCATCGGCGTCGGCCGCACCGTCGTCGGGCGCATCGGCCTCGGCTTGAGCATCGTCGAACGCGTCGGCGTCGGCCTGCGCGTCGTCGGGACCATCGAGCGAAGCGTCCTCCTTGGCGTCCGCGTCGACCGACACGTCCAGCGGAGCGTCCTCCTTGGCGTCGGCCTCGATCGACGCGTCCTCGGGAGCGTCGGCCTCGATCGACGCGTCCTCGGGAGCGGCGGCCGCGAGCGACGCGGCTACGGGAGCGTCGGCCTCGATCGAGACCACCACCGGAGCGTCC
>CAITLX010000500.1 GCA_903893335.1 uncultured delta proteobacterium
CGCGCATCGAGAAGATGGATTTCTCGGCGTGCGACGTGCCCGCGTTCGCCGACGCGCTCACGGCGATCCAGCCCGCGGCGGTGGTCGTCGTCGGGATGGAGACGCACGTCTGCGTGCTGCAGACCGTGCGCGATCTGCGCGCGCGTGGCCTCGAGGTGCACGTACCGATCGACGCCGTCGCCTCGCGCCGCGACGACCACCGCGCCGCGGGCCTCGCGCTCTGCGAGCGCGCGGGCGCGTTCGCCACGACCTGCGAGACGATCGCGTTCGACTGGCTCGCGCGGGCGGGCTCCGATCCGTTCAAGGCGCTGTCGAAGCTGATCCGCTGAGGCGCGCTCGACAACTTGTCACAGCTCTGACAGGTTGACACGAGTGACCTCCGACCCCCCCGACGAGGCGACCGCTCCCGCTCCGGCCGACGCCGTCACGGTGCTCGTCGTGGACGACGAGCCGGCGAACCTCGCGTCGCTCGAGCGCATCTTCCGCCGCGAGGGCATGCGCGTGCTCTGCGCGGACGGCGCGCGCGCGGCGCTCGAGCTGGCGCGTACGCACCGCGTGCAGGTCGTGCTGACCGACCTGATGATGCCGGGCACGAGCGGCCTCGAGCTGATGCGCGCGCTGCGCCAGGTCGCGCCCGACGCCGAGGTGGTCGTCATGACCGCGTACGGCACGGTCGAGACGGCGGTGCAGGCGATGCGCGAGGGGGCGTACGACTTCGTCGAGAAGCCGCTCAAGCGGATGTCGATCGTCAAGAGCGTGCGCAAGGCGGCCGAGCGGCAGTCGCTCGTCGAGGAGAACCGCACGCTCAAGCAGGAGATCGTGCGGCTCACGCGGCGCGAGATCGTGGGCACGAGCCCGGCGCTCCGGCGCGTGCTCGACGTCGCGACGCAGGCGGCCCCGTCGTCGGCCACGGTGCTCGTGCTCGGCGAGAGCGGCACGGGCAAGGAGCTGCTCGCGCGCTTCATCCACGAGCGCAGCGCGCGCGCGCGCGCGCCGTTCGTCGCGGTCAACTGCTCGGCCATCCCCGAGAGCATCCTCGAGGCCGAGCTGTTCGGGCACGAGCGCGGAGCGTTCACCGGCGCCGTGGCGCGGCGCGAGGGGCGCTTCGGCAAGGCGGCGGGCGGGACGCTGCTGCTCGACGAGATCGGCGAGCTGTCGCCCGCGGTGCAGGTGAAGCTGCTGCGCGTGCTGCAAGACGGTGAGTACGAGCCGGTCGGCGGCGACACCACGCGCGCCGACGTGCGCATCGTCGCGGCGACGCACAAGGATCTGCGCGCCGAGGTCGCCGCGGGGCGCTTCCGCGAGGACCTCTACTACCGCCTCAACGTCATCGCGATCACCGCGCCGCCGCTGCGCGAGCGGCGCGAGGACGTGCCGCTGCTCGTCGATCACTTCCTCGGGGTCTACTGCGCGAAGAACCACCGCGCGCGCCTCGGCGTCTCGCGCGCGGCGCTCGACGTGCTCGTCGATCACGCGTGGCCCGGCAACGTCCGCGAGCTCGAGAACGCGATCGAGCGCGCCGCGGTGCTCTGCCGCGCCGACACCATCGGCGTCGACGACTTGCCCGAGGCGATCGTCGAGGCTGCGCGCCCGACGCCGGCGGCGCTGAGCTTCGCCATCGGCACGCCGCTCGAGGAGGTCGAGGCGCGGCTCATCCGCGAGACGCTGCGCCACACGCGCGGCGACAAGGGCCTCGCCGCGCAGCTGCTCGGCATCTCGACGCGGACGATCTACCGCAAG
>CAITLX010000501.1 GCA_903893335.1 uncultured delta proteobacterium
GCGAGCAGGAGCACCTCGGCTTCGTCACGCTCGACCTCGCGCCGCCGAAGGGCTCCGCCGACGACGCGGGGGCGTGGGAGCTCAACGTCGGCGTGGGGCACGGGTTCACCGACGGCACGCCGCAGGATTGGATCGCGAAGTCGATCGTGGGTCGAGCCTTCTGACCTGCGGCGCCGCGCGCGCTCGTCAATCGGCGGACGCGTCGGCAGGCTCGCACCAGGCGCCTGCGTCGGCCGTGAGGTCGACGCCGTTGGCGCACTCGTTCTCGGGGGCTTGCGCGTAGTGCGCCCGCACGAAGACTCCGAAGGCCTCGGCGTCGAAGCAGGTCGCGCGCAGCGTCCAGGTCCAGGCGCTCGCGGCCCAGCGGGTCGTCAAAGCGGGGTCGGGGGCCATGACCACGCGCCGCGCGACGCCCGCGCCGGTGCACATCGGATCGACCGGCAGCGCGTCGATGAACGCCTGCGCCGCTGCGACCTCGGCGGCGCACCCGCCCGGGCAGTGGTAGGCGAGCACCACGGCGCCGTGCTCGAGGTCGTGCACGAGGAAGCCGGGCGGGACGGGCTGCGCGTAGCTCTGGAACGCGGCCCAGATCGGATAGTGGTCACCCGAAGACGGCGGGTTCGACCGGTAGGTGACGGCCGAGCACGCAGGGACGTGCGTGGCGCCCTCGAGCGCGCGCTCCTCGAGCAGCGCGCCGCACGTGCCGCCCTCGATCCACTCGGCCTCGCGCAGCACGTCGGTCGAGGCGTCGGCTGGCGCCGCCTCGTCGCTCGTCGCGCAGCCCGACGCGGCCGCGAGGGCGACGAATGAGCACGCGAGGTAGGCCGCCTTCGGCATGGGCGGGGAGGGTAGCAGGCCCGCGCCAGCCGGTGGGCGCTGGGCGAATGCCGAGGAGGCCCGAGAGGGCCCCCCGAGAAGAGAGAGTCGGGGCGAGAGGATTTGAACCTCCGACTCCTCGGTCCCGAACCGAGTGCGCTACCAGGCTGCGCTACGCCCCGTATACGCGACAGCCTTGCGAGCAAACGCTCGGCCAGCGCGGCGGCGCAGCATGGTCGCCGCGCCACATGGTGTCAAGCACCGAGCGTGCCCGCTCTCGCGTAATTCGAGCGGGCGCGCGCGGTGCGGAGGCTCAGGCGCCCTTGGCCGCCTTCACCGCCGTGACGAGCTCGGGCACGGCCTGGAACAGGTCGGCGACGAGGCCGTAGTCGGCCACCTGGTAGATGGGCGCGTCGGCGTCCTTGTTGATCGCGACGATGACCTTCGAGCCCTTCATGCCGGCGAGGTGCTGGATGGCGCCCGAGATGCCGATCGCGAGGTAGAGCTTCGGCGCGACGATCTTGCCCGTCTGGCCGATCTGCAGGTCGCTCGGCGCGTAGCCCGCGTCGCACGCGGCGCGGCTGGCGCCGACCGCGGCGCCGAGCAAGTCGGCGAGCGGGTCGAGCACGTCCTTGAACTTCTCCTTCAGCGCGCGGCCTCCCGCGACGATGACGCTGGCCTCGCCGAGCTCGGGGCGCTCGCTCTTGACCTGCTCGAACGAGACGAACTCGATGCGCTCGGCGCCCGCGCACGGCGGCGCGACCGCGAAGGCCTCGATCGGCGAAGCGCCGCCGCTGGGCTCGGCCGGGCTGAACTCGCTCTGGCGAACGGTCACGACCTGCGTCGCGGTGTCGATCGAGCACCAGCCGTACGCGTTGCCGGCGAACATGGGGCGTCGGTAGGCGAGCTTGCCCCCCTCGGCCTTGACCTGCGAGATGTCGGCCGCGTAGCCGGCGTCGAGCTGGCCGGCGACCCGCGCGAGGAGATCCTTGCCGAACGCGCTCGCCGTCGCGACGACGACGCCGAAGCCGCCGGCCTTGGCCGCAGCCACGACCGTCGGCGCGTAGCGCTCGCAGACGTAGCCCGCGAGGCCCGCGTCGTCGGCGACGATGACCTTGGCGGCGCCGAAGCCCGTGAGCTGCGCCGCTGCGGCCGCCACGCCCGCGCCGAGCGCGAGGATCGAGAACGTGCCGCCCGAGCCCTGCGCCGCGTCGCGCGCGAAGGCGATCGCCGAGTGGGTCGTCTTCTTGACCTTGCCCTCGGCCAGCTCTGCCACGACGAGAATGTCAGCCATGGTGTTTCCTTCTTCTTTCGGTTGGCGAGCGGCGGCTCAGAGGACCTTGGCTTCGTTGACGAGCTTGTCGACGAGCACGGCCACGTCGGGGACCTTCACGCCGGCCTTGCGGACGGGCGGGGGCTCGAACTTCGAGTAGGCGATGCGCAGCGAGGTGTCGGGCGAGAGCTCGGCGAGGGGGACCTCGATGAGCGGCTTCTTCTTCGCCGCCATGATCGCGGGCAGCGCCGAGAAGCGCACGCCGTCGGCGTACTTGTGCGTTCGCGCCGTCGCGAGCGAGTAGACGCTCGTCGGGGCGACGATGCGCAGATCGACCGTGACGACCGCCGGCAGCTTCACGCGCAGCGTGATGACGCCGCCGTCGACCTCGCGGCCCACGAGCAGCGCGCCGGCCTCCTCCTGAAGCGTCGCGGCGAAGGTGGCCATCGGCCAGCCGAGCAGCTCGGCGAGGATCTGGCCCACCTGGTTGGAGTCGCCGTCGACCGCCTGCTTGCCCATCAGCACGAGGTCGGGCTTCTCGCGCTCGACCAGCGCCTTGAGGGCGCGGGCGACGAGGCTGCCGTCGAGCGCGTCGTCGGTCGTGTCGACGCGCACGGCGCGGTCGGCTCCGGTGGCGAGCATCTGGCGGAGCGTCGTGTCGGCCTCCTTGGGCCCGAACGTGACGACGACCACCTCGCCGCCGCGCACCTTCGGCGTCGCGCCGTTCTCGGTGAGACGCAGGGCGGCTTCGACGGCGTACTCGTCGAACGGGTTGGGCTTCCACTCGAGCCCGGTCGTGTCGATCTTCGCGCCGTCGGGCGCGATCTTGATCTTGTTGGCGTTGTCGGGGTCGGCGACGCGCTTGAGCGGGACGAGGATCTTCACGGCTCTGATGCCTCCGGACGGCGAGGCGCGGGGTGCGAGGCTCCGCGCGGAATGAATGACCGTTCAGTCGCGGCGCGGGGCATACGGCCCTTTGCGCGGCGTGTCAATGACGCGCTGCGAAGCGTTTGGCAGGGGGAGGCGTCGGCGCTAAGGATGCCCCCAACATGGCCCTCACCTGCGACTACCTCGTGCTCGGCAGCGGCGTGGCTGGCCTGAGCTTCGCGCTCGAAGCCGCTGCCCACGGGAGCGTGCTCGTCGTGACCAAGCGCGCCCGCGACGAGTCGAACACGAAGTACGCCCAGGGGGGCATCGCCAGCGTGCTCGCCGACACCGACACGTTCGCCGCGCACGTCGCCGACACGCTCGTGGCCGGCGCGGGGCTCTGCCACGAGGTCGTCGTCGACCTGTGCGTGCGTGAGGGGCCGGCGCGCATCGCGCGCCTGCGCGAGATCGGCGTGCGCTTCACGACGCGCTCGGGCGAGGCCGACGCCGACCTCGACCTCGCGCGCGAGGGGGGCCACACCGCGCGCCGCGTCGCGCACGCGGCCGACATGACGGGGCGCGAGGTCGAGCGCGCGATGCTCGAGGCCGTGCAGGCGACCGGGCGGGTGCAGTTCCTCGAGGAGCACACCGCCATCGACCTCATCACGATGTCGAACTTCGGCGGCCCCGACCGCTGCGTCGGCGCCTACGTGCTCGACAACGCGGCCGGCCGCGTCGAGACCGTGCTCGCCCGCGCGACCGTGCTCGCGACCGGCGGGGCAGGGAAGGTCTACCTCTACACGACCAACCCCGACGTCGCGACGGGCGACGGCGTGGCGATGGCGCACCGCGCGGGCGCCGAGATCGCCAACATGGAATTTTATCAGTTTCACCCGACCTGCCTCTACCACCCGCAGGCGAAGAACTTCCTCATCAGCGAGGCGCTGCGCGGCGAGGGGGCGACGCTGCGGCTGCTCGACGGCACGCCCTTCATGGAGAAGTACCACCCCATGAAGGATCTCGCGCCGCGCGACGTCGTCGCGCGCGCCATCGACGTCGAGATGAAGCGCACCGGCTCCGAGCACGTGCTGCTCGACATCACGCACAAGCCCGCGTCGTTCGTGCGCGAGCGCTTCCCCAACATCTACGCCGAGTGCCTCAAGTTCGGCATGGACATCACCTCGCAGCCGATGCCCGTGGTGCCCGCGGCGCACTTCATGTGCGGCGGCGTGACGACCGATCTGCACGGGCGCTCGACCTTGCCCGGCCTGTGGGCCATCGGCGAGTGCGCCTGCACGGGGCTGCACGGCGCCAACCGCCTCGCGTCCAACTCCCTGCTCGAGGGGCTCGTCTTCGGCCACCGCGCCGCCGTCAAGCTCGCGACCCAGCGCGCCGAGCTCGACGCCGCCCCCTGGCCGACGGTGCCCGAGTGGCAGACCGGCTCCGCGGCGCCGAGCGACGAGGCTGTCGTCGTCAGCCACAACTGGGCCGAGCTGCGCCAGACGATGTGGAACTACGTCGGCATCGTGCGCTCGGACACCCGGCTTCGCCGCGCCGCGCGCCGCATCGCGCTGCTGCAGGAGGAGATCCGCGAGTACTACTGGAGGTACCTCGTGACGCGCGACATGCTCGAGCTGCGCAACATCGCGACCGTCGCCGAGCTCATCGTGTCGTGCGCGGCCGTGCGCCACGAGAGCCGCGGCCTGCACGCGACGCTCGACTACCCGTCGACCGACCCCGGGCTCGCGCGCGACACCATCACCAAGCGCGGCGTGCTCCCGCACCTGCGCGCGGTGTGACCCGCCAGTTGGCCTCCCTCGGCGCAGCCCGCTATCGTTGCCCGTCCACGTGCCCGGGGGCGCGCGGGCCCCACCACCGATCGTGAGCGAGACCGAGTCCACGTACAGCGTCGAGCTCGTCGGCTTCTCCGAGGCCGACGCCGAGCAGGCGGTGACGCACGTCGCCGAGGTGTTCGGGCTGCCGCTGGACAAGGCGCGCGCGCTCGTCGCGAAGGCCCCCGTCTTCGTCAAGCGTGGCGCCGACGGCGCCAACGCCAAGCGCGTGACCAAGGCGCTGCTGCGCATGGGCGCTCGCGTGCGCATCCACGACGAGCGCACCGGCAAGGTGCAGGCGTACAAGCCCAAGGCGCACCCCGCCGCCGAGCCGCCGCCGCCGCCGTCGGTTCCGGTGTCCGTCCCCGCGGTGCGCGTCGATCCCGTGAAGGCGGCGATCGCCGAGCGCGCGGCGGCGGAGAAGCTGGCCTCCGAGCGCGCGGCCGCCGAGGCCGCAGCGGTCACCGCCGACGCGCCTCCGGTCGAGGTCGACGAGACGCCCGCGTATGCACCGTCGGCCGACATGCTGCTCGCGCTCAGGCGCCTGGGCCTCTCCGACGAGGACGAAGCCCCGCGCTCGCGCCGGGGAGGCGAGGAGCTCGCCGACGACGATCTCGAGGACGACGACGAGGACGAGGACGACGAGGACCACGAAGACGACGACGAGGCGTCCGCGCCGGGCGACGCAGGTCCGGCGGAGCCCTCGCTCGACGTCGAGGGGCGTCGCTGCGCGGCGTGCCGCAGCCCGCTGCCGCGAGGGCGAACGTGCGGCGCGTGCGGCTTCGATCAGGTCGCAGGCGACCGCTACTGCCCGACCTGTCGCCTCCCGATCGTGCCCACGACCGGGACGCGCCTGCGGGTTCGCCTGGTGCGCGCGCTGGTGCTCTTTCTCGTGCCGATGGGCGTCGTCGTCGAGAGCACGGTGCTCGGGCCGCTCGCGGCTGCGACCTCGGTCGTCGTCGTCGCGGCGATCGTCGTCGGCATCCTGCGCCTCGGCGTCGCGCACCGCTGCAAGCAGTGCGACCGCGAGACGGTCGTCGAGCACCTCTCGCCCAAGGAGCGCCACGCGGGCGACCGCTGGCGCGCGTCGCTGGGGGGCGCGACCGCGGCGCTCGTGGTGCTCGCCGCCGTGCTCGGGGTGCTCTTCTTCCGCAGGCCGGTCCTCGACGTCCGCACGGCCGCGGGTCACTGGTCGGCCAAGCTGCCCGTGACGCACCGCGACCTCGCGTCGTCGAGCGCGAACGTCCCGACGCCCTGGGGCCCCGCCGCGCCCGTGGCGTTCGCCTACGCGTTCAATTCGCAGCTCCCGATGTCGCTCTACGGCGTCGTCTCGCTCGAGGTGCCCGCGAGCGTGCGCGAGCTCGTCGAGGTGTCGCCCGACGACCTCGACGCCCTGTTGCACGCCTCTGCCTCGCTGCTGTTCAAGGGCAACCTCGTCGGCTATCCGGCCAACACGAGCTTCGGGGCCGAGCGCGGCCGCGGGTCGCGCTTCACCGGGCGCTTCCAGGGGCAGTCGATCTCGGGCGAGCTGCGGGCGAAGGCCTACGGGCGCGCGGTCGTGATGCTGGTCGTCGCCGGAGAGCCGGCGGTGGGGCGCACCCTCGACGGCAGCGAGTTCTTCGACACGCTGAGCGCCGGGCGCTGAGGCGCTCCGTCAGCGCAGGTGCGCCCAGGCCGACGCGAGACGCCCGACGTCCTCGTCGTCGAAGAGCCCCGGGTCCGCGTCGGCGGCGGCCCGCGCCTCGCCCAGCCAGCGCGCGGCTGCGTCGAGGTCGCCGAGCCCGACGTGGGTGAGGCCGCGCTCGAGGGCGTAGCGCGCGCGCCGCTCCCCCTTCCAGCGCGCGGCGTCGAGCTCGACCTCGCGGAGCCCCACGAGGGCCTCGGGGTAGCGCGCGGCGTCGTAGGCGGCGCGGGCGTCGGCGAGCGGCCCGGCGCACCCCGCGAGCGTGGCGACGAGGAGCAGCGACCAGGCGGGTGCGACGCGCATCGGCCGTCGTCGGCCTCGCCCGGCGCGCGGTTGCCTCGCGCAGGCCCTCAGCGTCGCTGGATGCGGGCGATGGGGACCGTCTCGTCCCACTCCGCGCCGTAGCCGTCGTAGTGCACGCGGTAGTGGTCGGGGTCGGCGACCGACACGACCGTCGCGCCGTACACGCTGCCGTGCCACTCGACGCGGACGCGGTCGCCCTGGCGGTAGGGGGTCGGGGGCGGCGCCGCCGACGCGCTCGCGCTCGCTCCGGGGCGACCGCGCGTCTTGGACGAGGGGGGCGCGACGGGGGCGTCGAGCCGCGAGCTCACGCGGGTGACGGCGATGGTCTCGTCCCAGTCGTCGGAGTAGCCGTCGTAGTGCACGCGCAGCCGCGCCGGGCCGTCGACGGACACGACCACCGCGGCGAGCTCGTTGGTGCCGCGCTGCACGAGCACGTGGTCCCCCACGCGGTACGCCCGGCCGCACGCCGCGAGGGCGAGCGCCAGGAGCGCGAGGCACGCGAGGCGCGGGTTCACGACTCCGGAGTGGCGAGCTGCCAGCCCGCGCGCGCGACGGCCACCGCGTTCGCGTCGACCCAGCTGCGCACGCGCTCGCGCGTCGTGCGGTAGGCGAACTCGAGGATGCTGCGGCGCGCGGCGAAGCTCGCTGGGTTGTGGAGGAAGAGCGCCGCGTCGGTGCTCTCGGGCTCGATGAGCAGCAGGCGCCCCTCGCGCACGGCCGCCGCGGACGTCTCGTGCAGGCGCGCGTGCGCGCCGATGCGCATGGCCTGGTTGTAGACCC
>CAITLX010000502.1 GCA_903893335.1 uncultured delta proteobacterium
AGCGACATGAGGGGAGAATGCGGAGTGGCAGCCTCGCGGCGAGGCCGCCGGGATCACCACGCGCGGAGGTCTACCCGAGAGCGCGCTCGATGTCGAAGCTGGGCACTGCATCCGCTGGGAGCGACAGCCGCGACGTTCGGCAGCGCGAGGGATCCGCGGCGGCTCTGGCCACCGCACGAGGTCGCGGGTAACATCCCTGCGTCGTGGCTTCCCCGGCAGAACGCATCCTCGAGCAGGCCAAGCACGCGCACCTGGCCGCGGCCTGCGGCGACGAGGCGTGAAGCAGGTCGTCGTCGATACACGCGTCGCCCGCGCAGCCCCCCCTCCACACGCATCCCAAGGACGCCATGGCCATCTCTCTGACCTATTTCGACTTCGAAGGTTCACGCGGCCTGGAGTGTCGCTTGGCGCTGGCGGCGGCCGGCGTCGCGTTCGAGGACGTCCGCCTCTCGCGCGAGCAGTGGACGGCGCTCAAGCCCAAGACGCTCTATGGCGCCCTGCCGCAGCTGACCGACGGCGACCGCACACTGGCGCAGAGCAACGCGATCCTCGGCTACATCGGTCGTGGGCATGGGCTCTTCCCGGCCGATCCGTGGCTCGCGGCGCAGCACGATGCAGTGATGCTCTCGGTGGAGGACGTGCGCGCCAAGCTGCCCGACATCAAACTCCTGTCCGAAGGCGAGAAGAAGGCGGCGCGTGAGGCGTTTGCGGCGGGATGGCTCAGCCAGTGGGCGACGAGCGTCTCGGCGCAGATTCAGGGACCTTTCCTCGCAGGCGAGAAGCTGTCGGTCGCGGACATCAAGCTGTACGTCGTCCTGCGCTCCTACCTCAAGGGGACGTACGACTTCGTGCCGGCGAGCACGTTCGACCGCTTTCCCAAGCTGCTCGCGCTGTACGCGGCGGTCGAGGCACACCCGGCGATCCGCGGCTATTTCGCGGCGCGCGCGTAGTCCGAGGGAGCTGCGCGGCTCGCTCGATTCTCCGCCCGTGATCGGGGCATGGAGGCCTGCGCAGGCACGCAATCGAAGCTGGGCTCAGCCCCCGCCCCCTACTGCCCAAACGTCCTTCCACCGACGCGCAGGCGGCGCAGGGCGACGTTGCCCGCGCCGTCCACGAGCACATCGACCAGCGCGCTCATGCGCGGGCCGCCGTTGGGTCGCAGCATGCGCTCCACGTCGGTCGCCTGCTCCTGAGGCAGGTAGAAGCGCCCGGCGCTGTCGAGGCTCGCGCGGCCCGGGCGACAGGTCGCGCGCAGCGACACGCGCCCGTCGCTCGCAGGCGGGCGCTCGCGGTCGAGCGAGACGAACGTCCAGGCGGGCTCTCCCCGCTGCACCGTGACGAAGACGGTCGCGTCCACGTCGACGGCGAGACACGGTTGCTCCACCTCGTAGGCGAGCGCCACGAAGGGGCCCGAGAACGTGTCGAAGGGATCGACCGGCGCGGTCGCGAGCGTCACCTCGGTGCCGTGCATCCCCGCGAGCAGCTGGCGCGCGGGCACCAGCGCCAGAACGGCGAGCTGGACGGCGACCGCAGCCACGAGGCGCCAGCGTTCACGCGCCATGGCGGCCCTCCTTGCGGCGGCGCTCGAACGCGACCGCGACGAGGGTGAGGCCGACGCCGCTGGCGATGAAGCCGAGCCCCTTGAGCCACAGCAGTTGCTCGATCTCGAGGAAGCGCGCGACGACGAGCGCGAACGCGACGAGCACGCCCTCCCAGAAGGGGCCGCGCCGCAGCGACCGGACGCCCTCGGAGATGCGCATCGCCGCGAGCAGCGCGAGCACGA
>CAITLX010000503.1 GCA_903893335.1 uncultured delta proteobacterium
CCCTCCTCGTCTCCGTCGCTGCGCTGCTCGGTTTGCCGGTCGCGGGGTGTTCGAGCGGGAGCGAGACGCCGAGCTCGCTGGGGGGCGGTGGCAACGCCGGCGGCGGCGGAGCGGGCGGCTCGGCCGGGACGGGCGGCACCGACGCGGGCGACGACGCAGCCGACGTGAGCCAGCCTCCCGACGCGAGCGAGGACACGACGCCGGTGGACGCCGCCGACGGCGGCGGCGACGACGCCATCGTCGCGGACGCGCCGCCCGACGCGACGACCGTCAGCTGCGTCTTCTCGAGCGACTGCCCCGGCGTCGACAGCTACTGCCAGGTGCGCGCCTGCGACGCGAACGTGTGCGGCTTCACCATCTCGGCGCTCGGCACCGAGCTGCCCGGGCAGGCGCCGGGCGACTGCAAGACGGCCGTGTGCGACGGCGCCGGGCGCACGGTCGTGCAAGCCGCGCCGTCCGACGTCCCCGACGACAACAACCCGTGCACCGTCGACGCGTGCAGCGGCACGACGCCCACCCACACCCCCCGCGCGGTCGACACGCCGTGCGGCGTGGGGCTGAAGTGCAACGCCGCGGGCACGTGCGCGGGCTGCACCAGCGCCACCGACTGCCCCGGGCAGATCGCCGACTGCTCGCGACCGACGTGCATCGGGGGCAGCGCGTGCGGCCTCATCTACACGGGCGCGGGCGCGCGCACCTCCTCGCAGCTCGCAGGCGACTGCCACGCCAACGTGTGCGACGGCGCGGGCGCGGTCGCTTCGAGCATCGACGACGCCGACGTGCCGGTGGACGGCAACCCCTGCACGCTCGACACCTGCAACGGCGGCGTGCCCGCCAACCCGCCGGTGGGCGCCGGCGCCGGGTGCGGCGCGGGGATGACCTGCGACGGCCAGGGCCACTGCGGCTCGGGCGATGTGGCTCTTCTGCGCGTGGGCAGCGGCGCGGCGGTCGTGAGCGGATCGGCGGTCGACCTCTACGTCGAGCGCCGGCACGCCGACGGCGCGCTCGTCTCGACGCTCACGCTCCCGCAGACCTCGGGCCCCACCGGCTCGATGATCACCCTCACGGCGACCAAGACGACCGAGGGCATGCTGCACCGCAGCCTCAACGGCGCCTACCTCACGCTCGCGGGCTACGGCGCGGCGGTGGGCACGCCGAGCGTCGCGACCACCGCGTCGGCGACGATCCCGCGCGTCGTCGCGCGCATCGACGGCTTCGGCAACGTCGACACGACGACGACGCTCTCGGTCCCGTTCAGCGGCACCAACGTGCGCTCGGCGCTCACCGCCGACGGCAGCGGCTTCTGGGTCGCCGGCGACGGCACCGGCTTGGCGCTCACCTCCGCGGCCGTCGTGTGGGTCCCGTTCGGCTCGGGCTCGTCGTGGTCGGGCGTCGTCACGGCGCCCAACGTCGTGCGGGTCATGGGGTCGTTCGGCGCTCAGCTCTACGCGTCCTCGCTCGCCGGCACGCAGGCGGGCGTCTTCGCGATCGGCACCGGGCTGCCCACGGCGGCCGGCCAGACGGCGACCGAGCTGCCCGGCATGTTCGTCGGGAGCGTCGGCGTCCCCTCGCCATATGGCTTCGTGCTGTTCGACCGCTCGGCGGCCGTCGCGGGCGTCGACACGCTCTACCTCGCCGACGACCGCAGCGTCGCCAACGGCGGCGGGCTGCAGAAGTGGAGCTACGACGGCGGCTCGTGGACGCTCGTCACGACGTACAACCTCGGCCTCGCCACGGGCCTGCGCGGGCTCACCGGGCAGGTCGTCGGCGGCAACGTCGTGCTGTTCGCCACGACGGCCGACGCGCTCCCCTCGCTCGTCAAGCTGACCGACGACGGCTCGGCCACGCCGATCTTCTCGGCGCTCGCCACCGCGTCTGCGGGCACCGTCTTCCGCGGCGTCGCGTTCTGGCCGAACTGATCCGCGTCGCTCGACGCGTGGCGACGCGAGCCGCGCCGACGGCGCCGCGCGTCAGCTGCTGCGGTAGTTGGGCGCCTCTTCGGTGATGATCACGTCGTGCGCGTGGCTCTCGCGCAGGCCCTGCGAGGTGATGCGGACGAACTGCGCCTTGGTGCGCAGCTCGGCGATGGTGCTGCAGCCCGTGTAGCCCATGCCCGAGCGCAGGCCGCCGAGCAGCTGGTAGACGATCGACGCGAGCGAGCCGCGGTGCGGCACGCGCCCCTCGATGCCCTCGGGCACGAGCTTCTCGTCGGCGGCGCCGGCCTGGCCGTAGCGGTCCTTGCTGCCGCGGCGCATCGCGCCGAGCGAGCCCATGCCGCGGTACACCTTGTAGCTGCGCCCCTGGTAGAGCACGAGGTCGCCGGGCGACTCGTCGGTGCCCGCGAACAGCGAGCCGATCATCACGGTGGAGGCGCCGGCGGCGATGGCCTTGGTCACGTCGCCGGAGAACTTCACGCCGCCGTCGGCGATGATGGGGACGTCGGCCGCCTCGGCGACCTTCGCGCAGTCCGACACCGCGGTGATCTGCGGCACGCCGACGCCTGCCACGACGCGCGTGGTGCAGATGCTGCCCGGCCCGATGCCGACCTTCACGCCGTCGACGCCTGCGTCGATGAGCGCCTGCGTGGCCGCGGCCGTGGCGACGTTGCCCGCGATGAGCTGCACGTCGGGGTAGGCGCGCTTGGTCGCGCGCACGGCGTCGAGCACGCCGGCCGAGTGGCCGTGCGCGGTGTCGATGACGAGCACGTCGACGCCCGCGGCGATGAGCGCGGCGGTGCGCTCCTCGCGGTCGGGGCCCGGGCCGACGGCGGCGCCGACGCGCAGGCGGCCGTGCGTGTCCTTGTTGGCGTTGGGGTTGCGCTCGGCCTGCAGCAGGTCCTTGATCGTGATGAGGCCGACGAGGCTGCCGCCGTCGACGACGAGCAGCTTCTCGATGCGATGCTGGTGCAGAAGCTCGCGCGCGCGGTCGTTCGACACGCCCGGCGGCACGGTGACGAGCTCCTTGGTCATCAGCACGCTGACGGGCTGGTCGAGGTTCTTCTCGAAGCGGATGTCGCGCGCGGTGAGGATGCCGACGGGGCGGTCCCCCTCGGTGACGGGCACGCCGCTGATGTCGTGCTCGCGCATCACGGCGAGCGCCTCGCGCAGCGACTGGTTCGGCCGCACGGTGACGGGGCCGACGATGATGCCGCTCTCGGCGCGCTTGACCTTCTCGACCTCGCGCGCCTGCTGCGCGGGCAGGAGGTTCTTGTGCACGATGCCGATGCCCCCCTCGCGCGCCATGGCGATCGCGGTGCGCGCCTCGGTCACCGAGTCCATCGCCGCGCTGAGCAGCGGGATGTTCATCGAGATGGCGCGCGTCAGGCGCGTGCGGAGGTCGACCTGGGCCGGGAGCACGTCGCTGTACGCCGGCGCCAGGAGCACGTCGTCGAACGTGAGGGTCTCCCGCAGTTTGTCGTCGAGCATGGCGACTTGTAGCAGCGGGCCGCGCCTCGCGGAAGAGGCGGGTAGGGGCGCTCAGACGCCGGCGCTCTCCGCCCCCCAGATGACCTTGTGCAGCTGCACCTGCACGCGCACCGGCAGGGCGTCCTCGAGCACCCACTCGACCAGCGAGCGCGGCGCGAGGCGCCCCCACACCGTCGACGCGAGCAGCGCGCCGGCGCGCGCGTCGAGCGAGCGCGCGCGGATCTCGCCGCGCATCCACTCGTAGTCGGCGCGGTCGGCGAGCACGAACTTGAGCTCGTCGCGCGCCGTCAGGTGCTCGAGGTTCGCCCAGCGGTTGCGGTGCGACTCGCCCGAGCCCGGCGCCTTCAGGTCCATGATCTTGTGCACGCGCGGGTCGACGCCCGCGACGCTCGCCTCGCCGCTCGTCTCGAGCAGCACCGTGCGCCCCGCGTCGCAAAGCTCCGCGAGCAGCGGCAGGGCGCCGGGCTGCAGCAGCGGCTCGCCCCCGGTGAGCTCGACCAGCCGGGTGCCGAGCGCGAGCGCCCGGTCGAGCACGTCGCGCCGGGCCATACGCGACCCGCCGTAGAAGGCGGCCGCCGTGTCGCACCAGGAGCAGCGCAGGTTGCAGCCCGTCAGGCGCACGAACCCGCACGGCAGCCCGGCGAACGTCGATTCGCCCTGGATGCTCGCGTAGATCTCGTGGACGACGAGGGTGTCTTCTCTCACTGCGGCGCGGGTGTGGCGCGGCGACGGGCGTGCGGCAAGCGTCGGCGGCCGCGGCGTCGGGGGCTTCCCGCTCGTCGGCCGTCCGGCGTACCATCCGCGGCAGCATCATGCAGGACGTCGTCGAGCTGCTGGGACGCAACCCCTTCTTCGCCGTGCTCGCGCCGGCGCACCACGCGCAAATCGCTCCGCATTTCAAGCGGATGGAGGTCGCCGCGGGCACCGACGTCGTGCGCCAGGGGGAGGCGGGCGACTCGCTCTACCTCGTCGCGTCGGGCGTCATCGGCATCTTCGTCCGCGACCCGCGCCTGGGCATCGTGCAGCACCTGTCTCAGATCGAGGCGCCCGACGCCTTCGGAGAGATGGCGCTCGTCGATGGCTCGCCGCGCAGCGCCACCTGCACCGCGCTCGAGCCGTCGGTCGTCTACCGCCTCGGGCGCGACGTCTTCCTCGCGGTCGCCAACCAGGTGCCCGCCGTCGCGCTCGCGATCGCCAAGCGCCTCTCCGAGCGCCTCGACCAGATGAACGCCGAGCGCGAGGTCGCCTGGGTGAGCCTCGCGGGCAGGCCCTTCGACGCCAGGCTGTGGGCGGTGGCGCCCGAGCCGCTGCTGCGATCGGGCCGCATGATCCCGCTCGAGATGAACGGCCGCACGCTCACCATCGGCATGGTCGATCCGCAGGACGTCGCGTCGCTCGATCAGCTCAAGCGCGTGCTGCCGGGCTTCCGCTTCAAGATCGCGGCCGTGTCGGCCGACGACTGGCAGCGCCACGTCGACGCGGGCAGCGGTCGGCGAAGCATCGCACCCCCGTCGCGCGCCGAGCGCGTCGCGGTCAGCTTCCTCGAGGAGGACGAGACGCGCCGGCAGTCGGGCGCGGCGGGCGGCATCGGCGGCCAGGTCGTCGCGGCCGTCGACGAGATCGTCGGCTCGGGCCTCGCGCTCGGCGCGTCCGACATCCACGTCGAGCAGGACCGCCGCGGCGTGCTCGTGCGCTACCGCGTCGACGGCGCGCTGCAGCAGCGCGCGGCCGGCTTCTTCCCCGTCGAGATGGGCAAGGGCATCGTCAGCCGGCTCAAGCTGCTCGCGCGCCTCGACATCACCGAGACGCGCAAGCCCCAGGACGGCCGCATCTCGGCGCGCGTCGGCCAGCGCATGGTCGATCTGCGCCTGTCGACGATGCCCGCCAAGCTCGGCGAGAAGTGCGTCATGCGCGTGCTCGACGCCGAGGCGAGCGTCACCGATCTCAAGGCGCTGTTCCACGTCGAGAAGGTGCGTCAGCTCTTCTCGCAGATGATCTTCCGCCCGCAGGGCCTCGTCATGATCACGGGCCCGACGGGCTCGGGCAAGACGACGACGCTCTACAGCGCGCTGCACGCGCGCCGCCGCCCCGAGCTCAACATCGTCACGGTCGAGGACCCGATCGAGTACCACCTCGACGGCATCACGCAGATCCAGGTCGCCGGCGATCAGGGCGCGACCTTCGCGACGATCCTGCGCTCGCTTCTGCGCCAGGACCCCGACGTCATCATGGTCGGCGAGATGCGCGATCACGAGGCCGCGCGCGTCGCGGTCGAGGCCTCGATGACGGGCCACCTCGTGCTCACCTCGGTGCACACCAACGGCGCGCTCGACGCGGTGATGCGCCTGTCGGACCTCGGCGTCGAGCGCTACGCCATCGCCAACGGCCTGGTCGGCGTGCTGCACCAGCGGCTCGTCAAGCGCATCTGCCAGGGCTGCTCGGAGCCGTTCGAGTACCCCGAGCCGATCCTCGAGATGCTCTACAAGGTCGGCGCGCTGCTGCCGAACGAGAAGCCGGTGCTCAAGCGCGGCAAGGGCTGCGCCACCTGCCAGGGCACGGGCTTCAAGGGGCGCGTCGCCATCTACGAGATGCTCGTCGCCGACGACGCCGTGCGCGACGCGATCACGTCGGGGGCCGACCTCGCCGCGCTGCGCAAGGTCGCCTCGAAGGGGGCCATGCTCGAGCTGTCGCGCTACGCCGGCATCGCCGTCGGCACCGGGCTCACCGTGCCGGGCGAGATCCTGCACCTCTTGCAGCGGGTCGGCGGGTGAGTCGCGACGTCGGTCTGCCGGGGCAGATCGCGCGCGACGTCGAGCTCGAGTTCGTCGGCGCCCCGAGCAGCGCCGGCGGCAACTTCGTCACCGCCGGGCAGGTGCGCGGCGTCATCCTCGGCCACCTCGGCCTCGGCGAGATCGACGCCGCGGCCGCGCTGCTCGCCACGAGCGCGCCCGAGGTCGGCGACGCGCTGCTCGATGAGGACGCGGCG
Source organism: uncultured delta proteobacterium (assembly GCA_903893335.1). GTDB lineage: Bacteria > Myxococcota_A > Polyangia > Polyangiales > Polyangiaceae > CAITLX01. The sequence continues at coordinate 6,412 of CAITLX010000503.1, forward strand.
GCCGCGAGCGGCGCGGTGCGCGTCGCGATGGCCGAGATGTTCTTTCGCGCGCGCGATTTCGCGCGCGCCGGGCGCGCCGCCGTCCTCGTCGGCGACCCCGCGCGCGCCGCTTCGTTCTTCGAGCGGAGCTACCAGCATGGCCGCGCCGCGCAGCTGTACGAGCAAGCCGGGCAGCTCGACCGCGCTGCGGCGATGCACGAGCGCGAGCAGGCGTTCGACCGCGCAGCCCAGCTCTACGAGCAGCTCGGCCAGCTCGACCTCGCCGCCGAGGCCCACGAGAAGGGGGGGCGCGGCTTCGAGGCCGGCAGGCTCTGGGCGAAGCTGCGCCGCTTCGATCGCGCCGTCGACGCGCTGCAGAAGGTCCCGCAGCGCGACCCGCGCTGGGCGTCGAGCGTGCTGCTGCTCGGGCGCATCTTCGAGCACGCGGGCCACCGCGACGTCGCCGTCGCGCGCTACCTCGAGGTCGCGAAGGCCGGGCCGCCGACGCGCGACAACGTCGGCGTCTTCGAGCGGCTGGGTGAGCTCTACGCGCAGGCGGGCGAGGTGAAGGCGGCGCGCAAGCTGCTGCGCGCGGTGCTCGCGATCGATCCCACGCGCGAGCGCGCCGCGCAGGGGCTCGCGAGCCTGCCGCCCGAGCCTCCGGGCGCGGCGCACGCCTCGATGCCCCCGAAGCCCGGGGCGCCCCTCGCCGTCGCGCCGCTCGTGCTGCCGCCGCTGACGGCGATGCGCGCGCCAGCGGGCGCTGCGCCAGCGGTGGCCGGCGGCCGGGGCATGACGAGCCTCACGGCCGTCCACGAGGACGTCGATACGCTGCGCCAGCTCCCGCTGTTCGCGGACCTCTCGCTCGACGAACTGCGCACGCTGCACGCGCTGGGGCATCGCCGCGCGTACGCCGCGGGCGCGCTGCTCATCGAGCAGGGGCAGGCCGCCGAGCACGTCATCGTCCTCCTCGCGGGGTCGGTGCAGGTCAGCGCGCGCGGCGCGGGCCCCGAGGTGGCTCTCGCCGAGCTGGGCTACGGCGCGGCGCTCGGGGAGATGGCGCTCGTCGACGAGGGCCCGGCCAGCGCGCGCGTGCGCGCGCGCACCGACGTCACCGCCTTCGTGTGGCCGATCGACGGGCTGCGGCGCCACCTCGCGAGCGACGAGCGCACCGCGCTGCGCGTGCTCAAGGTCATCAGCCGCACGATCTCGGTGCGCCTGCGCGAGGCCAACCGCCGCCTCACGGGCTGACGGCCGACCGGCGCGCTCCGCGCTTCAGCGTGGCTCGAGGCGCAGCACGCGGCCGTCCGAGAGGCTCACGACGAGCAGCTCCCCCTCGGCGTCCTCGCCGAACGACGAGAGGCCGTGCACCCGCCCGGTCGCGCCGACGGCGCCCGTGATCTCGCGGACGGTCGCGGTGTGCGTGCCGGGCGTCCAGACGAGCGACAGGATGCGATTGGAGCAGAAGTCGCCGAACACGTAGGTGCCGACGAGCGCGGGGATGCGCCGCCCGCGGTAGACGTAGCCCCCCGTCACCGAGCAGCCCTTGTCGTGCCCGTACTCGGCGACGGGCTCGACGAGCGCAGGCGCGGGCGCGGACCCGGCGCGGAACGCGTGCCGCCCCTCGCGCAGGTTCCAGCCGTAGTTGGCGCGCCCCGAGCCGCGCGGCTCGACGTCGATCTCCTCCCACGCGTTCTGTCCGACGTCCGCGATGTAGAGGTCGCCCGTCGCGCGGTCGAAGCTGAAGCGCCAGGGGTTGCGCAGGCCCACGTCCCACACGAGCGGGTCCGCGCCGGCCAGCGGGTCGGGGGGCGGCGCGGGCCAGCGATCGACGTCGAGGCGGAGCAGCTTGCCGAGCTTCGTGTCGAGCCGCTGCGCGTTGCCGTGCGGGTCGCCGCCCGAGCCGCCGTCGCCCAGCCCGACGTAGAGCAGCCCGTCGGGGCCGAACGCGAGCATGCCGCCCTTGTGGTTCGCGTAAGGCTGCTCGACGGTGAAGAAGCGCCGCGTCGCCTGCGGCTCGGCGTGCAGCCCGTCGGCGCTCGCGCGCCACTCCTCGACGACGCTGCGGCCGATGGGCTCGGCGCCGACCCTCTCATCGTAGTGCACGAACACGCGGCCGTTGTCGGCGAAGCGCGGGTGCAGCGCGAGCCCGAGCAGCCCCTGCTCGCCCCCCGAGCGCACGCGCTCGCGCAGATCGAGCCAGGGCTCTGCGAGCAGCGCGCCCTGCTCGACCACGCGCACCGCGCCGCGCTGCTCGAGCACGAGCAGGCGCGAGGGCAAGCCGGGCACCCCGGCGGCGAAGACGGGCGCGTCGAGGCCCGACGCGACCTCGACCAGCTTGGC
>CAITLX010000504.1 GCA_903893335.1 uncultured delta proteobacterium
GACGCGCGGCGGGGGGGGGGGCGAGCGACCCCCCCGTCGATCAGCGGGTCGTTCTACCCGCCCGTCCCGCCATCGTCCGGGGACAACTTGTCACGCGCTCCGGTCTTCAGCCGCTTCCGGATGCGGTCTCGCGCCGCCGTCCACTGCGCGCCAGGCTTCGCGAACGGCTCGGTCACGCGAGTGATCTCCGGAACCGTGAACCCGCCGGACCGAAGACTAAGCGCGATGCGCGTCTTGACCGGCGCCAACTCGATATCGACGCCATCGTGGGGCGTTACCAGCGACAGATCGCGAATGTATTGCCGCAGCGTCTGCACGTCGGTTGTGTGTGGCAAGAGTTCATCCAGAAGATCGGCGATTGCTTCTGGCAATTCGCGGAGCGCATCGGGGGGTGGGCCATCAAGCACATACCCGCGCGCCTCACCCATTTCCCGCATCCGCGCGTTCAAGCTAGCCAACGAATCCACCCGACGTGTCGCTTCTGCGGCGAGTAGTGGTGACGCTTGCTCCAGCGCAGTCCGCAGCGTGGCCCGCCGGCGCGTGCCCTCCCGCAGCCATGAAGCGTACGCACCCACGGCGTGATGCAATTCGCGAATGACGTTGTGGGTTTCGCGCCATCCCAGTTCGTCCGCGCAGGCAGCAAGGGCGCCGTGGGTGGCACCAAGCCGGGTCCGCTCATCGGAAGGGCGCTTCGCCTCGATGTTCTGGACGAGCATCAGCTTGATGTATTCGAGAGTTCGCCAGACGCTCGACGCAGACACAGGCTCGGACAGTTCGGTGCCCGCGAGCGCCCACAGACGACGCACGATCTCGTGCAGTTCGCCGTCGGTTGGGTGGTCCGGAATACCGGCCGGGCGGCGCTTCTCGGTCTTGGTGGTCGGCTTGCGTGTTGCCTGCGCTGATCGTGACCGGTCTGTCACTGGGGTCGCTCCGGTGGCGGTGCGCACGGCGGCCTGCCGCGCGCGGATGGCGGAGGGTACTCCACGGGACTGCGAACTGGGTGCTCGGTGCGCTCGCCGCGCGGCGGTGGGGCGATCTTGCCGCCCCGCCCGGACGCGGTCGCCTTGCTCGTCGGCCCGCCGCGCCGCGCCACGACGCCGTTCGCAAGCGCTGTGCCTGCGGTCGGCGAGCGGGGCCCGAGCCCCCGGCTGGCGACCACGGCCATGGGTCGCGGAGGGAGGCGGTTTTGCGATGAGCGGCAGCGCGCCGGGGCTGGCCGTCGGGCGCGATGCGCCGCCTGGGTTGGGTGCGCACCGACGCTCCGGTATCCTGGCGGCATGCAACCCGCCTCGCTTGTCTGCGCGGTCTGTGGCGCGCCTCTGCCGCCGCCCTCAGCCATTTCGCCGCTGCTCGCGTGCGAATACTGTCGGGCGACGGCGGAACTCACGTCGCCCGTGTCACCCGGCCTCGCGCCGCGTCGGCAGGTCCCCTCGGAGCGTCAGCGCGCGCTCAACGACGCGGTCTCTGCGTTCGTCGCTGCCGTTGATGGAGCGCTCACGTCGGGGCGCAGCGCAGAGGACGCGATCCGCACCGCGGCGCAGGCTCACCTCGGCGCGCTCGGCCAGGGCGACGGGCTTGCGCGCGTCGCCGTCGCGATCGCAGCGGACTTCGACCGGGCGAACGGGACCGCGACGCTTCGCGATCCGGGCGCGCTCGCGAGGATCGTCCAGGGCTACCTAACGGCGCTCACGACGCTGGCAGTGGCAGGCGAGGCGGAGATCAGTTTTCCTTTCCTCGGAGTCGGGCCGTCCGGCCCGGCGCACCTCGCGCTGCGTCTCACGCCGGCGAGTTTGTCGGAACTCGCCCGACGGGGAGCGAGTCCCGCGATCTCGGAGCAGGCGCCGCTCGTCGCGGCGCCGTCGGCTTCGCTGCCGAAGAAGAAGGGATGGTGGCCGTTCTGACCGATCGCTTCCTGCGGGGCGACAAGGGTGCGGAGCGAGCAGGCCGCGTGGAAGGCGATCTCGATAGCGAGGGGCGTGGACGTGCCGGACCTGCGCCCGCCCAGCATCGCGCGGACCGGGTACGGGTCGACGAGGTAGGCAACCTGTCCCGCGTGCGGCTCGATCCGCAGCATCGAAGCCGCGAACACGGCGGCGTTCGCGAGGCGGTCCACGCTCACCCCACCGTCGCGCGCATGTGCGCCGGCAAGCTCGACGGGTCGACCGGCGTCGCGAGCAGCGCATCGATCCTCGCCAGGTACAAGTTCGTGGTCGGCGGGGCGATTTCGCCGAGAAGCTCGCCGAGCGTCCGGTGGATGGCGTTCAGGGTCGAGTGCCCGGCGAAGAACGCTTGCGCGAGCGCAGGGTCGGGCGACCGCGAACGGAACCGGGCCACCTCGGCGCGCACGTCGTCGGCGGAGCGGGCGACGCGGTCGAGAAGGTCGAGGTGCGTCTCGACCGCGCGCTCGCGAACCTCCGTCTGCTTCTCGGCAGCGGCGGCGACCTCGACCGCGATGTGCCGAAGGTAATACGCGACCGACGTTCGCGAGAGGCCGGTCCGCCGCGCCAGCTCCGCTTTCGAGATGGTCGGCTCAGCCGTCAGAAGCGCCGAGACCGCCGAGAGACGGACCGCGTTCGGCTGCTTGATGCCCCTCGTGTAGCGGCCGGCGGCGGGCTTGGCGGTGACTACCATCCGTCTACCGCGACGCTAGTTCCGGGCGATCGGCCTTGTCCACTCGTTGGCACGACGACGCGAACCGAGCGGCCACGTGGTCGCAGCGGCCACCGCCACGGTCAGGGGCAGCGCGACCGCGCCCGGGCAACTCCATCGGCCCTTCGGTCAGTCGTCGTCCTGCGGAGCGAGGAGCCGACGCGCCGCGAGGGTCTCACCCGGCAAGCCAAGCAGCTTGCGCGAAGGAACGACCTTCGCGTACGCCACCAGTGCCGCTTCGAGGTCGGCGATGAGCGCCTCGTCGGAGGGCACCTCGCCACGCGAGTACAACTTGAACGCCACCGTCGAGTCTTCGTACCCGCGCACGAGCGACACGTCGCTTCGAAGATCGATGCCGCGACCAACGTGGAACCCAGTCGCTTCGAGGGACCCAACCCGGCCGCGCAGAATGGCGGCCCGTTCCCGCAACTTCGTGACTCCGTCGTTGCCGTAGCCCGCCATCACCCAGGCGGTCCCCTGGTTCAGGGTCAGGTACACCCCCGACAGGTCCGCGCGGAACAGGTAGATGACGTAGACGCCCTCGCTGGTCTTCGACGTCTCGCGCGCGTCAAGAGCCGCGATCCATGGCACGGTCGCCCACCTGCCCTGCCCGGCAGACCACTTCAGCGACACGTTGGAGAACCGCGCGATGGTCGGGGCGGCAGCTAGTGCCGAGCGGATGTTCTCGAACTCCGACCACAGCGAGCTTCCCTTTCCGAACAACTCATGCGCGCGGACGCGAGCGTAGCGCGCCAGAATCGTCTCGATGGAGCTTCGGAGCCCCGGAGCACCGGCTGTCGAGGCGGCGTTCTTCGACTGGATCTTCATGTCGATGGCTCCCGGGGAAGGAACTCCTTCAGGCGGGTGTTCTCGATCAGTCGGTCGAGCGTCGCCAGGGTGAACACCTTGCCGCGCGTGACTCGGAGCATGTCTCGCATGTCCTGACGGCGCACCCCGAAGCCGCGACCGTCAATGCAGGCGACGACCTCGAAGCTCGGACGCCCGTCCCGGAGCCGCTCATCTCGCATGGATCCTAAGCGAAGGATTCTGGCGACCTTGTCGCGTGCCGTCCCGTCGTCGCCCGTGATCTTGGCCTCGATGATGACCGTCGGGGCCTGCTCCGTTGGCACGAAGAAGTCGGGCGCCTGCTCAAAATCCCCGACCCGCTCGGCTCGTTTGGTCTTCCGGAAAGAGATCCGGCGTCTGAGCATCTGCTCCTCGATCGCACTCTCCATCACGTCGCCCACAAGCTCGGAGACAGCGTCTCTGTGGCTCGCGAACGGTCGGCCGAGGTAGCGCTCGTAGAGCAGGACCGCGTAGGGCACATGGAAGTTGGCCGCGTGCTGTACCGATGCGATGCCGTCGTTCGTGTCGACCTTCGCCAGCCGATGGACCGCGTCGGCGGCAGCGGCGGGTGCGCCGCGCGTGATGTACTCGACCGCAACCGACACGAGCGCGCGTGCCCGACGCGTGGTCACGCTGTCCCTGGAATCGTAACGGGCGAACATCTGACGGTCCTTTCGGACCTTCGAATCGAGCGACCGCGCAGCGTTGAGCGAGACGTCGGTGTCCCGCTCTGCGCGCGCGAGATCGGCCCACTCCGGAGGCGAGAACCCGAGAATCGTGCGCAACACCACGAACACCAGCGCGTCTTCGCGCAGCGCCGCCCAGATCGTGGAGTCGGTGAACACGGAGTAGGCGGACGTATGCCGCTTCAGCACCTCGTAAGCCGCCTGAAACTCGGCGTAGTCGATGAAGCCGGAACCCTTCGGCAGAATCAGGAACTGAGACTGCAAGTCGCCGAACGTGACGTCGATCATCTCGTCGAGACGAGCTTCGACGTCTTCGATGGCGAGTTCGAACGGGCGGTTCACGGACACTCCCCCAGCGCGGCCACGCCGCCGAGTTGGGCGCCGGGAACGGCGCCCGTGATTGTCGCCGGCACGTCGATGATCCTGGTCAACTGGTCAACCGCGAGGCGAGCCCGTCCCATCCTGGTCTCCAGGTCGAGTGTGGCGTCCCATGCCGGACGGAGGGTTCGCATCGCGAGTCGGGCGACGTGGCCGGCGAGGAGGCACCGCACGTCCCCGGGCGACACGCGAACGCCCGCACGCGTCATCTCTCCGACGTCGTGGGCGAGCGCATTCCGACACTCATCCCGGGCACCGATCGGGAATGCCTGCTGGCTCGCGCGGTGCTTCACTCCGGTCGCCGCCGCGCGGCAGACGAAGACCGAGTCGAGGATGGATGACCCCGTCCCGGAAATGTGAAGCGACGCGGACATCTCTGCGGCGGCGGGGAGCGTCGCAGTGCACTCCAAACCGGCATCGAGGATCGCGACGATCAGGGGGATGTACGCTCCCGCGTCGTTGTGGTGATACGTGAACACGAACGGCGCGTTCGGCTTCAGTGCGCGTGCGAAATGGACGAAGACTTCGCTCAGCCCCTCCGTGAAGTGAGCGATGGAACGACCGAGCGTGGCGTTCCCGGTAAGTTCGTCGGGTGAGCGCGTGCTGGCTCGCACGAACTCCGGGTGATCAGTCGCCAGCGCACGGCGCAGCCATACGTAGCAAAAATCGATCAACTCCGCGTACTGAACGTTGTCGAAGTACGGCGGGTCGGTGAACACGCCATCGAGCGCGGCCGCACCGAGCGGCGCAGTTTGCGAGGGCCGGTTCACCAGAATCGCTTGCTTCCCCGACCGATCGCGCGTGACGCGCTCCACAAAGGTGGCCGAGATCGTCTCGCCAGTCGTCGGGACGATTTCCTTGCGCCGGCCGGAGTGGCGCGTCTCGAACGGCGCCGCGCAGTACGCCTTCGCCCTCGCGTACTTCTCGACGAAATGACGGAACGAGCCCGAGCCAGCGCCGTCGATGCCGAGGAGACTGTTCTCACATTGAACAAGGCCGACCGGAAACCCGTGCACGCTGAAGATGTCCTGGCACTTCAACGCGTACGTGTCGTACCGGCACAGCATGTTCTGGTAGCGAAGCGTGTCCGAGAAGACCGTCAGCAGGGCGTCGCGGATCTCACGGTGATCTACCGCCAAGATCCGCCGCAACAGGACTCCCAGCCCAAGAAGCTGACGCGGACCGAACATCTCGCGATACCGACGATACCCCCAGCGGTGGAGCCGATCCGTTTCGTCGCCGCGCGGGATCGTGTCATCGGGGATCGGCAGTTCGCCCCCCCGGGCATCAAGCGCCCGTGCGGCGCGTCGACTGCGCGCCAAGTCCTCCGCGTCGGGAGACTTGAACTGGCGTCCTTCGTGGGCCGGGTAGCACGTCCCGCACCGGTACTCGATCGCCCACATCCGATGGTCCGGCGGGCTGTCGCGATCAGACAGCGCAAACTCGTGTACGCACTTGCGACAACGGACCCGACGGCGATGGACGTTGCCCTCGACGTGCACAGGGGCGTCGCAGCTCGGACATGCCCCAGGCGCCTCCTTCGTGGGCGGCGTGTGGTACTCGCTCAGCGCCCCGCACGCGGAGCAGGCCAGCACGTGCTTGGGATGTCTGACCGCTTCGGCGACGCGATAGCCGGGGAAGAGGTCGTTCGCCTCACCGCAGCCCGGACACTCGACGACCTTGACCCAGAGGAAGTACTTGACGTCGGCGAGCTTCCGGCAGGATTCGCACCTCGTGCGATACAGGCCGCCGAGTTCGCGTTCGACGTCCGCGATCACTCGCGCAGCTTCTCGGGCGAAGGCGTCGAGGTCGAGCGGCGTGAGGGACTGGCGGACGATCCAGTGCGCCATCGGGTTGATGTCGCAGCCGATGACGCTGAACCCGAGGCGATTCGCTTCGTAGACCGGCGTGCCGCCACCCATGAAGGGATCGGCGATCAGGCCCGACAGCGCGTGCCCCTCCCAGAACGCTTCACGGAGCGGCCGATCGCCGCCGAACTCCGCCAGCATCAGCGCGCGGAACACGGTCCCCGGCCGCCTGGCGAACCACTTGTGAACTCCGATGACGGGCCGGTAGCTCTGCTGAATCTGCTTCTCTCGCAGAGCCAGCTCCGTCGTGAACGCGGCATCGAACCGCGATTCGAGAGCGCCGCCGCCGGCTCCCGGAAGCTTTGGTCGGCCGCGCCTCAACGCACTGCCTCGACATGCCGCGCGAGCGCCCGCTCCGCCGTCCACGTGTTCCGCCCGGCGCTTCACGATCCAGGAAGCTAGTCGGGCCCGAACCACTGGTCAACCGTCCAGGATCGCGCGGGGACACGCCCCGATCGGCCGGCAGGTGCTTGGGCGACGCGGCGGTTGCCCGCTCAACAAGCGGCTGGATGCGGCCCAGCGATCGGCCATCACGGAACCAGCCTGATCTGGCTCTCGGCGGGCATAC